>CAYYGL010000009.1:0-46674 GCA_964471235.1 uncultured Calditrichaceae bacterium | reverse complement strand
AGGGGCACGAAGTTGAAATATCATGATTATAATAACAGATGAAAGAGATAATTTAAGTTGTTTGTCAGATTCATAAGGTACAAAATTGTGGCTTTGAGAAAAGCTTCGACAATTCCAATTCGTGTAAATTCGTGAAATTCGTGGATAGATAATGAACAACTCCTCCAAAATCTACCTCGCCGGGCACCGTGGGTTGGTGGGCTCGGCAATTTTGCGTCGACTACAGAAGGAAGGGTTTTCCAATATCATCACCCGTACCTCCACAGATTTGGATTTACGAAACCAGTCCGCAGTAGCGGAATTTTTTGAGCAGGAGAAGCCGGAGTATGTTTTTTTAGCCGCGGCAAAAGTGGGCGGTATTCTGGCAAACAATACTTACCCGGCGGAGTTTATTTACGATAACCTTGCCATCGAATTAAACGTCATCCATCAGAGTTATGTGCATGGCGTCAAAAAATTGCTGTTCTTAGGCAGTTCCTGCATTTATCCCAAATTTGCCCCACAGCCCATGAAGGAAGAGCATCTGCTCACCGGCACCCTGGAACCAACTAACGAACCGTATGCCATTGCCAAAATCGCCGGAATTAAAATGTGCCAGTCATACTATCGTCAATTTGGCTGCCGCTTCATTTCCGCCATGCCCACCAATCTATACGGTCCCCACGATAATTTCGACCTCAAAACCTCCCACGTGCTCCCGGCGCTGATCCGTAAATTCCACGAAGCCAAATTCAATCATAAACCTTCCGTGGAAATCTGGGGCACCGGCACCCCCCGGCGCGAGTTCCTCCATGTGGATGATTTAGCCGATGCCTGCTTGTTCCTGATGCTGCACTATGATGAACCGCAATTTGTCAACGTCGGGGTAGGGGAGGATATTTCCATTAAAGAACTCGCCCTGTTAATTAAGCAGATTGTTGGTTATGAAGGCGAATTGACATTCGATACCTCCAAACCGGACGGAACTCCCCGGAAGTTGCTGGATGTCTCCCGCATGAAATCCCTTGGCTGGGAAGCGAAAATCTCTCTGGAGGAAGGAATTCGCATGACCTACCACTGGTTTGTCAGGGAAGAGATGGGCAGGGAGCAGTGGGACAGTAATCAGTAAGTCAGTAGGACAGTAAATCAGTATTCCGTGGCAGTGCCCCATCCGTCGGTTTCCAATGCTCTCCTTTTCCTGCGTTTCGGGTTCAATATTCCGTATGTGTAGCAAAATAAGTAATGAGTGGTATGGAATGAGTTCGGATTGGGGATTGCGGATATCGGATTGTTTCACTACTGCTTCTGATTTCCTTTTCTCATCGAACCCCGCTCATTGCCTGCTGGTTTTGGAAAAAGCTGTTAGCTATTGGCAAATGGCTTCCATCCTTTCTCATCTACCCATCTACGACTGAAAGCTGATAGCTTAGGTCTGACAGCTATCCTGCTGCTACTTTATCCTATCACTCAATCCCTCACAAATTCTCTCATCTACCCATTTCCCCTTTCCCTTTTTCCTTCAACTCTCTCTCCCCCCAAAACAAAACCCGGGTACCAAATCCCCTTATATCCCTTCTCCCCCTTTCCAGTATAATTTTCCTTTACATTGATAGCACTATTTTCTAAATAACCCGATAATTTTATAAGTATATTTTGGAAAATATCGGGTTAAATGAAAAATTATGGAAATTCAACGAGAGCTTTATTCCGAAGTAAAGGATCATCTTGCGGCTAAAGAAATATCGATGATTGTTGGGCCCCGGCAGGTTGGGAAAACGACCCTGATGCTTGCGCTCCGGGATGAACTCAAAAAAAAAGGCATACAAAGTTTATTTTTAAATCTGGATATCGAGGCGGATAAGCAATATTTCCGCTCCCAGGAACACCTGGTCCAAAAAATTCGCCTGGAATTGGGCGACCAGCAGGGGGTGGTTTTTATTGATGAAATACAACGCAAGGAGGATGCCGGATTATTTCTAAAGGGTATCTATGACCGAAACCTGCCCTATCAGTTTGTCGTCTCCGGGTCCGGAAGTTTGGAACTCAATGAGCATATTCATGAGTCCTTAGCGGGCAGGAAGCGTCTATTTCAACTCAATCCGGTTTCATTTTATGAATTTCTTCAATACAAAACAAACTACCAATATTTGGATCGCCTGGAAATCTTTTTCCAGGTAGAAAGGGATAAGACGAATCACTTCCTAAACGAATATTTGAATTTCGGCGGCTATCCCAGGGTGGTCATAGAGCCGAAACTTTCGGAAAAATTTAAGATATTAGATGAAATATTTCAAAGCTATATCGAAAAAGATATTGCACTCCTGCTCCGAATAAACCGTTTTTCTCACCATCCAGCCTTCCAATAACACAAATGCCCCCTCTATTTTTCGAAAACTTACGGTCAACCACGCCAGTCGGTTAAAAATCATCCCACCGGGTATATAGCATTTCCGGAAAATACCGATGATATGTCTGTTTATGGAATGGATAACCGTAATACAGAGTCGATTCACCCGGCGGTTGCAGCGCGATCTGCATCTAAAGGAATTATTGAGCGGCAGTTCAATCGCCCTGACAATGCGCGTAACCGGGATGCTGCTGGGCTACGCCTTTACCCTGCTGATAACCCATCATTACGGCGCAGTGGGAATGGGGATTTTTGCCCTTTCGTTAACCATCCTGAACATCGGTACCATGATGGGGAAATTCGGCCTGGACACCACGGTGATGCGTCTGATCGCCAAATATGCGGCGCAGAGTCGCTGGGATGAAGTGTTATGGACGCATCGCCTCATCCGTCGTTGGGGTACGGCATTCGCTACCGGAATTAGTTTGCTTCTATGGATAATAACACCGCTTATTGCCCGAGACGTGTTTCACAAACCCTTTTTATCCCCATATTTTCGCTGGACATCGGCAGCCATATTTCCCCTGACGCTTTTCTATATATTTGCCGAAAGCCTGCGGGGGTTGAAACGCGTGAAAGCGTATGTGTTTTTACAATTTATCCTCCTGTCCCTGTTTGGCGGAACGATACTGACAATTCTCACTCTACTGGGGATAGACCAGCCTGCTGCGCCGCTGTATGCCTATTTAACGGCTGTCACCGGAGGTTCCGGAGTCGCATATCTGCTCTGGCGACATGCCCGGCAAGGAATCGTACCCCATTCCCGCCAACGCTATCCGGAAATAAGCTCCCCACACATTTTGCAGATCGCTTCCCACATGCTCATTTCCGGCTCCATCCTCCTGGTCATGGGATGGATCGACCGTATTATGTTGGGAATATATACGAATGAGGCACAAGTGGGGATTTATGCCGTGGCATTGCGGGTTGCCGCTATCAGTACAATTCCCATGTTCGGAATTAACTCGATTGCCGCACCCAAGTTTACAGAATTATATAATACCGGGAAACATCAGGAGTTAAAGCGGTTGGTAAACCAGGCTGCCAGGTTGAATTTCTGGGGAAGCTTTCCGATAATCATCATCTGCTTACTTTTCCCGGGAATCATCCTTTCGTTATTTGGAGCACAATTTACCGGAGGAATTATGGTACTGCTCATTTTGTGTGTGGGAAGATTTGGCGGATCGGCTTGCGGGCTAATTGCCCCTTTATTGCGGATGTTAGGTAAAGAACAGGCTCTAAATCTGATTTTATTTGGAGCCGCAATCCTGAATGTGATATTGAATCTCATCCTTATTCCCCGTTTTGGCATCAATGGCGCAGCTATTGCCAGCATGGTCAGTCTGCTCCTGTGGAATTTTACATCAGTTGCCTATGGTCGAAAGGTTTTGGGTATCTCCAGTTTTTATTTTCCCGGCTCACGCAGTTTGCGGTGATGAAAAGAAGATGCCCAAACCGAACATTCTCTGGGGGTCTTTAACGGATCGGCATGACAGATTTAGAAAAGATGATAATTGAAACATCCAATCATTCCAAAATGGCTCTTGTGACATTATGGGAACAAAAACTCCTTCAAGATATCAACGAAATCTCCCGAACTTCCTGATCGTGGGAGCACCCAAATGTGGAACCACTGCGTTATACTACTACCTGGGGCAACATCCGGAAATTTATATGAGCCCTGCAAAAGAACCCCATTTTTTCAGCACAACACATCCTGATGACTCTCAAATCATTCGTCAAATGTACCCTCATCCCTTATCGAATTTTATCCGGGATATCCACCGTTACCGGGAATTATTTGCCGGGGCAACAACTGAAAAAGCAGTTGGAGAGGCTTCCACCTCCTATCTCTATTACAAAGATTTAAGCATCACCAATATTAAACGCTTTTTACCGGATTGGAAAGATGTGAAGATTATTATCATCCTGCGGAATCCCATCGAAGCCAGTTATTCGCACTATTTGATGTATCGGGCTTCCGGCAAGGAACCATTGACCTTTGAAGAGGCTTTTTATGCCCAGGCAAAACGTATTTCCGAAGGCTACCTCACTCTTGCCCATTTTGACCGTTTTCGTTATACCCCTCAGATTCGTGCTTATCAGGAGCAGTTTGATCGGGTAAAAATTCTGTTCTTTGATGATCTCCGGGATAATCTCCCGGCACTTCTACAGGAGGTGTTCGGGTTTCTGGAAGTTGAGCGGGGATTCCTCCCTCCCCGATTAGACCGATTTAATGCCACCGGCATTCCGAAACATCAATGGGTACATCATCTGCTATTTCGGGACAATTCATTCAAACGATTTCTCCGCCCGTTAATACGATTGATTGTTCCCAAAATGCACCGGGCAACGTTAAAAGAGAAAATCAAGGTAAAAAATATTACCAAACCGCCGATGAGTGAAAACATGCAAAAAATCCTGCGGGATTACTTTCGGGAGGATATCCGACTTCTGGAGGAGGTCGTTCATCGAGATCTGAATTGTTGGCTACGGAACCGAACCAGGGAAGGGGAAACGCTACAATGCAATACGACTATTTGATTGTTGGCGCAGGATTCAGTGGAAGCATTCTGGCGGAGCGGATTGCCAGGGAACTGGATAAAAAAGTTTTACTAATCGATAAGCGGCCCCATATTGCCGGGAATGCCTATGATTATTTTGATGAAAATGGTGTGCTGGTGCACAAATACGGTCCCCATATCTTTCATACCAATTCCAAAAAAGTATGGGACTACCTGAGCCGATTCACCGAGTGGCATCCCTATGAACACCGGGTTAAGGTGATGGTGGAAGACCTTTCAATTCCCATTCCGTTTAACATGAACTCTGTTCATCAGGTCTTTGGCGCTTCCCATGCCGAGAGGTTGGAAAAACTTCTGATTCGCCATTATGGATATGGAAAAAAAGTGCCAATATTACAACTGCGGGAAACGCATAATAAAGATTTAAAACGACTGGCGGATTTTATTTATGATAACATTTTCCGGGGATATACTTTAAAGCAGTGGGACCTGACGCCCGAGCAGTTAGACCCTTCCGTTACCGCCCGGGTGCCGTTTGTGATTAGCCGGGATGATCGGTATTTTCACGATGTATATCAAGCCATGCCCCGCCATGGATATACGGCGATGTTCCGTAACATCCTCAATCATCCCAATATCGAGCTGTGCCTGAATCGTGATTACCGGGATGTGGTTACCGACGTCAAATTCAATAAACTAATTTACACCGGGGCAATCGACCAGTTTTTTGATTACCTTCACGGCGAATTACCCTACCGCAGTTTACGGTTTGAATTTCAATCTCTCCCCAGGGAATATTACCAGGAAGTTGCCCAGGTAAATTATCCCAATCATTATCCGTTTACCCGCATTACCGAATTCAAACATTTTATCAGCCAGCAGCTTCCGGCAACCACTATTTCCCGGGAATATCCCCAGCCCCATATTCCGGGCGAGAATGATCCCTATTATCCCATTCCCCGGAAGGAAAACGAGGCGGTGTTTCAAAAATATCGAAAAGAAGTCCGGAAGTTGAACGGTTCGGTTCTGTTCCTGGGGCGCCTTGCCGATTATAAATACTACAACATGGATCAAATCGCCGCCCGGGCATTAATGTTGTTTGAAAAAGAAATATGTGGAAACTGAAGATGAATTCGATTGCGGCAGTGGTGGTAACATATAATCGCAAAGAAATGTTAATAAAGTGCTTACAGGGTATCTTAATCCAGACACAACCAATTGATGCCCTGTTCATCATCGACAATGCCTCCACTGATGAAACCCGCCTGGCGCTGATTCAACATGGATATTTACCGGAGATTGCCGGATTGGCAGAAGATGACTCTCGGATAGAAAGTACCTGTCGGTTATTAGGAGCCTCTCATGATCTGATCCCCCTGTTCTATTTTGGCTTGTCCAAAAATATAGGCAGCGCCGGCGGCTTTCGAGTCGGGATGAAGCAAGCGTATCGGGAGGGATACGATTGGATATGGACGATGGATGATGATGTGATTCCCCAGCCGGATGCCCTGGAAAAGCAACTGCACTACCAGCACCAGAGTCAATGCATTCACCCGGTACGGATAAATCCCGATGGCACCCCATATCCGGAACATCTGCACGTTAAAACGGATTCCGGTAACGGATACTTTCAGGTAGATTCCTGCTGTTTCGAGGGTGCTCTGGTACATCGCCGCTTATTAGCCCGGGTGGGATTTCCGGATCCGCATTTCTTCATCGTGCTGGATGATAAAGAGTTTGGGCTACGGGCGCAAGAGCATACTCCGATTATTTACGTCCGGGAAGCAAAATTTGTCAAGCAAATTCCGGCAAAGATAAAAGGGCTGGGAAAACGGCATCGGGAAAACATGCCGGAATGGAAGCTTTATTATCAGGTTCGGAATCTGTTTTTACTGCGGGAGCGGCATCCGGAAAAAACCGCTGCCGGGTTTGCTTTGGGAATGAAGATCCTGCGCATTGCCGCCGCAAACCTTCTGTTCGCCGGTCATCGCTATCGGGCAATTCGGAACATCGGATACGGTGTTTGGGATGGAGTTATAGGAAAAGTGGGAAAAACACTCAGGAAACTGTCATGATAGAAACTATGGTGGAACCGGCAAAAAACACGTCCGGAACAAAAACGGTTCAACCGGCATTCTCTCGTCTTACGCTTCTCTATTCCAGTGATCCGGAGAAGAAAAAAATGGGCGGGGCAGTGGGGTATATGCAATTTCTTTTTCGTCAGGCGTTAAAGCACGATATCCCGCTTCGGTTCATTGGAGTGAATTTAACCGGGCAGCATGTACGGGAGGGATATGAATTTATTCCGGTTCAAAACGGCAATGATTCCTGGCAGCAATTTCTCCTGCGCCTTTTTTTTAAAGCCCCATTTCTAAAATTTAAGCAAAATGAAATTGTCCACGTGTTTCGCATTGCCTATTGTTTCCCGTTGCTGCTGTTTCATCCTCGCATAAGGGTTGTTTGTGTCAGTGCCGAGCCCCTGGCAGCAGCAGCCCATCGTTATCCGGTATGGCTGTATAAAATTGTAGAGAAACTGTTTACCCTGGTGGAGCGTTTTGTACTTTCCCGCATTCGGGTATTATGCACCTCCGATGAAGTGCTCGGAAAATACTTTCAACCCAAATACAGGCGACATCTTACCCGTCTGCCGGTGTTTCTTTCCACTGCCAGCGGGATCGATACTGAATTGTTTCAATTGCTCGACCGAGCCACACTCCGCCAACAAAACCGGATTCAACCTTCCGAAAAGATCCTTCTGTTTGTCGGTCGCCTGGCGCCGGTCAAACGAGTGAATTTTTTGCTGGAAATATTTAAAAAATTTCATGAAACCTGTTCGTTCAGTCGATTCTTAATTGTGGGAAACGGAGAAAGTTTACCGGAATTACAACGTACAGTGGAGAATTTGCCAGTCACCGGGGTCGAATTCCGGGGAGAACGGTCTCAAACAGAATTAGTCCAGATTTACAACATAGCGGACGTGCTCCTGCTGGCTTCGGAGACAGAGGGAAATCCCACCGTGGTTCGGGAGGCGCTTGCCTGCGGTTTGCCGGTCATCAGCACTCCGGTTGGAGATGTTCCCCGCTTACTCTCGGCTCCGGAGATGGGCAAAATTGTTTCCCCAAATTCCCGCGACGAATATCTCGCCGCAGTTAAGGAGATATTGGAATACGATCGTGCACAAATCCGCCGGGTATGTCGCCAGGCGGCAGAGAATTTCTCCGAAGAAAAAATTTTTCATGAAATTTTGCAGATGTACCAAAACATCGTCGATCGAACCCCAAATAGCGAGAGAGCCGAAAAAAAATCCATTCATGGGAAAGTAAACCGGGAGTGAAGTTTTGTCAGGGGAAAGAATCCTTAAAATCATTAACATTGTGGGGTGAAATGACAGGTTGCTACTGATATCGTCACTTCATGTTTAGGACACCTCATCACCGCCAATGAAATCAGGGAAGAAATTACCATAGGGAAAAGGTACGTGTCCTTTAGAAAGAAAATTTTTTTTGTTATTCTGGCATTAAATGCAGTACCCTTTAGTTATTGGTTAACATCGATACCGGGCGTGGGGTTATGGGGTGCCCTTCGCGGGCAAACTCTTTACGCCATTGCTTCCATGGGTCTCTTCGGTTTGCTCATTATCCTCAGGGTGCAGACTTCTCTCCGGAGTTTAAGCATCATCCTACCCTTTATCCTCTTAATGTTTTACGGCGTTGTTTTTTCCTGGCTTACCGGTGCGGTTACTCCCAACGCTATGAATTTATATTTCCGAATCACCTATGTCGTCTTGTTTATCCTGATGTTCAGGACTATAGACTTTAACGCCGAGGAATTGTTCCGGGGCTTCATTTATAGCGGAATCGCAATTGCCCTCATCACGGTAATCCTCACTGACGGTTTCACCAATCAGCAATATTTCTCCTACGAATTGGGTGTACGTCGATTCCGGGGGCTGGGGTCGATGTTGGGTTACGGGAATTATTTTTCCCTGCTGGCAGTGCTTTTGTATGTGGGCATCCGGGAGAAAAAGTTTCCGGCGGTGTACGGGTACTTATTATTTATTTTTTTCTTTTACAACCTGGCTCTGACTGCCGCCCGCAGCGCCCTCCTGGGGCTGGTGCTGCCCATTACTTTGTATGAATGGTTGTTTAACGGTAATCAATCTAAAATCCGGCGAATGTTTTTACTATCAGTTATCCTGATGGTGGCTTTTATAACGGTTTTTTATGGGCCCATTGCTTCCCGCGTAACCATGAGCACCAATCTGCATAAATTTACTGCGGGCAGGTACGATTCCTGGATCTATATCTGGAATCTGAATACTTCCCCATTGCGCTATATCTGGGGGTTAGGACCCGGGCAAACAGAGACGTTACTTCGCAATCAGCATCTGCAAATGCTGCATAATGATAATCTCCAGATTTATTTTGACTTCGGGCTGGTGGGAATCTTCATCTGGATCGGATTTTTCATCGGATTATTTAAAAAAGGGTTAAAACGGTTAAAGTATCCTTATCCGGAAATCTCTTTTGCCACGAAGTTGGCATTAATTTCCCTGGCCGCATTCTTTGTGCGCTCAAATGTGGATACCCTGCTGCATCATTACACCCATTTTGTGCTGTATTTGATTTTTCCCCTGTTTGTTTTTCGGTTGAAATCACGTAAAAACGGAAAATACCAAAGACCTGTTTACCCTGTTCTTCCCCGTTCCAGGCGAATTTTATATCCCTTTCATATCCGGCAAACCACCTTTCGACGTTGATGGGGGAGTGGCAGGAGATCCGTAAATCAGCCGCAATGCGGTCCCGTTGTGATAATCAGTAACTCGGTAGTGTGAGTGGTCAGTATATACATGGTTGGTAGAATATCTGTACGGGTTCATCCGTAAATGGAAAGATTGATGAATGAGGAAATGAAAACCAATAGCCGACAGCCAATGGCTGATGACTTTCCAATAAAAAATTGGGAGCGAAAATGAACGTTTGTTTTATCACCTCGGAACCCATGCCGCCCCGGGAGGGGATCGGGCATCATATTTATTACCTTGCACAACATTTTCTTAAACAGGGAGTTACGCCTGTGGTCATCACCCGAAAACGTCCCGGGCAAACGGCTTTTCAGGAAATTGATGGCATTGCAGTGCATCGCATTACCGCACCGTTTGTACCTCCGTTTCACCTGGCAGTTCACAAAGTTTACTTACAACCTTTTTTGAGAGAGTTAACCTCCCAGATTGACCTTTTCCATGTGCATCTTCCCCTGGTTCCGTATCTTACATTATTACGTCCCACAGTGGTAACCATCCACTCTTCTTTAATTGAAGACATCCGGTATTATGAACAACACACCATGGCAGTTCGGGCAAAAGCATTGTTAACAAACACTTATTACCGGCGAATCTACCGACAATACCTGAAAAGAGCTGATGCCCTGATTACTGTTTCCGGCACGGTGGCGAGCGAGCTGAATACTCATTTTGGCGTTTCCGCTGCACAACTTCAGGTAATCCCTAACGGTGTGGATAGCGGTTTCTTTACTGCCCAACGGCAGGAAAAGAATCCGGTGGTGTTGTTTGTGGGCCGGCTGGGCGAGCGAAAAGGGCTGGAAGATTACTTAACCGCCGCTGAATATATTTATGGTCAATTGCCGGAAACCCGGTTCCGGATTGCCGGGGAAGGACCGTTACGAGAAAAGTTGGAGCGCCGGATTTCCAGCGCACCTTTTGCGAAACAGGTAGAATTCCTGGGGTGGTGCAGTCGGGAGAAGCTGCAATCCCTTTTGCAATCGGCAACTGTTTTTGTGTTTCCTTCCCGGTATGAAGCCGCCCCGTTAACATTACTGGAAGCCTTATCTGCCGGTCTGCCGATAGTTGCCACCCCGGTTGGCAATGCCCCGGATGTGCTGGAACATGACCGGAATGCCCTGATTGTACCGCCGGCATCGCCGGAACGTATTTCCCAATCGGTCTTGCGGCTGCTGCAAGATACCGAACTGCGGCAGCGGCTGGGGAAAAATGCCCGCAACACTGTCATTAAAAAATTGACCTGGCAGCGGGTCAGTGAGCAAACGTTACATGTGTATCAACAAATACTGGAAAAATCGTGAATCGGGTAGCAATACACTGTTTTCAATTTGTCGAAGAAAATCTGCGCCGGCAACCCTGGCGCTATGTTCGGGAATTGGCGAAGTTTCTGCAGGGCAGGGGAGTGGAAGTGACGGTTTATTCGGCAATGAATCAGGCGGAACATCATGCCGAACCGGACGGCATCCCCACTCTTTATCTCCCAAAACGACACTTCTATTCCGAGTTTCATCGGAAAATAACCGTGCAGCCGCCCCGGGCGCTAATCGATGTGCAGGGCATCCACAGTTTTCTCAACAATGCGCGGATGGCAATGCTCTCCGAATTGGATATCCCACTTATCGGCGTCATTACCAGTCCCTTATACACGCCGAAAGAGGTTTTCCAGGTGGGCCCTTGGGAATGGCTGCGCAATCATCGTTATCTTTTTCGCCTGCTTGCCGGGGCAATCTTACCGCACCACTCTCTCGCTTCCCGGATGATCGCTATAAACGACCATACCGTGGTGTTAAGCGAACACACCCGTCAGCGACTGATTGCCGCCGGCATCCCTGCTAAAAGAGTGCATACCGTCATGCCGGGTAAACCGGCTACCGAATTGCCGGAACTGATACCTGGCAAATCGGAACGGCTGCAATGGGAATTGCTGTACCTGGGTTCGCCGCTCTCCCTGCGAGGATCGGATGTTGCCCTCCGTACCCTATCGACTTTACACCATAGCAACAAAAGCTTTCACCTGACTATGTTATGCCGCACAGAGCACCCCCATCTGAAAACCGAAGTAAAAAGATTAAAAAAAATGGCAAAACGGCTTGGGGTGGAGCAGGAGGTTACGTTTATTCCCGGTGTTTTACCCGGCGAGCAGGTGAAAGCGTCTATCCGGAAAGCGGATTTCATTTTGCAGCCATTCAAAATTGTGATTTCCGATATGCCGATCGCTATTCTGGAAAGCATGGCTTTGGGAAAGATCACCGTTTCCACGCGGGTAGATGGTATCCCCGGGTTATTAACCTCCGACCGTGGGATCGTTGTGGAACCGAACGACCACCGGGCAATGGCAGGGCGCATACTTGAGTTCGTAAACAATCCAGAGAAGATGAACCGGGCGACCCATAACGCTTTGTCTTACATTCGTGACAGCCATCCCACCTGGGGAACTGCTTTTAAAAAATTTCTGTCTCTTATGAATTTGCCGGAATCGATCACCGAGGAGGTTTCCTGATGGCGGCTTCATCTACAAAGATACCACGGGTCTATTGCTTTGCCGGGGTGGACGGGGTAGGGAAGACCACCCTGTTGAACCATCTGGCACCTCTGTTGGCAAAAACCGGGAAACAACCACGCTGTGTATGGATTCGCTATAATCACTACCTGACCAAACCAGTGTTAGGGATTGCCCGGATCATGAGAATGACCCGGTGTGTTAAAGTAAACGGTAAAGTTGTTCATAAGTATCATCTTTTCCGGCATCATCCCTATTTCAGCCGGGTGTATATCTTTAGTAAGGTGATAGACACCCTTATCGCATCATTCTTTAAAATCTGGCTCCCCCTGATGCTGAATCGACGGATCGTGATACTATGTGACCGCTGGATACCGGATGTGTTAATTGACCTGAAAGTAGAGACCGGTTGGGAAAATCCGGAACAGACCCTGCCGGGGAGGTGGCTGCTCAAGTATCAATCCCGTGCCCAGGTAGTTGTGCTAACTTCCGATATTACAACACTTCTATCCCGGCGGAAAGAGAACCGCTTTGATCCCTATCTTTCCGACCGGGTGACAGAGTACAGACTACTTGCCTGGGAATTCGGGTTTCCGGTGTTCCAAACCGATAATCCGCTACAGACTGTGGCAGAGGTGATTGACCGAACGCCGTTGAAACTGTATGGTCTTCAGAGAACCGCGCTCTCAACCAAAGAAGTAGCCGGCTGAGGGAGAAAGGGAAGAGATGAAATTAAAGAAAGCAAAACCGGCATCCATTCCATTACCAATGGTTCTACAAACCTGGATGAGTCGCAACGCCATTGCCATACTTATTCGGAGCTGGCTCAGCCAGGGATTTTTCTATATGATTCCCATCGAACGGACTGTCAAGCTGCTGCAAACCGGTTTGATATGCTCCGGTCTCCTTCTTTTTGTGAACGCCGTACATATTCCCTTCACCCCCACCGTGGTTATTTCCGCTTTGGTAATCACCCATTCCGTGAATTGGCTGTTGAGTGGTCAGTTCTGGGTTGTGATGACCTATCTCGGTTATCAAACAAAACCCGGGCAGATTCAGTCTTATCTCCATCAACTCTCTCACCAATGTCGGAAAGCGAATTCGATCAGTGACGCATTGCTTTATGGAAGCATCGCACGGGGAACGATGAAAGCTTCTTCCGATATTGATGTGCGGATTTTGCCCGCTCAAAGCCGACTGGGGCTATTTAAAGCTGCTTTGTTTACCGCTTTTCTGCGGGCACAATCCTTCCGGAAAGGCATTCCGCTGGATATTTATTTGTTTGAAAACCAGGAAATGTTAAACCGAATGAACCCTGACGAACAACCGGTGTCATTATGCCAAACAAAGTGGTAAACAATTCAGTTGTGGTCATCGCTTCTGCCGGCGGTCATTTGCGGGAAGCGCGGCTGGCAACCTCCCGTTTGGGACTGAAACCGGTCTATATCACCTATAAAGCACCCCATTTGCGAGATACCACAGGAGATGATGTTTTTTATTATGTGATTCATCCCCGGCGAAATCCACTTCGCTTACTGGCGAACGCCGTGCAGGCAATTTGGTTAGTCGTAAAACTGCGTCCCCGGGTAGTGATTACAACCGGGGCTGATGTGGCGGTGCCTTTTTCCATCTTTGCCCGGTTGCTGGGTGCCAAATTAATTTATATCGAAAGCGGTGCCAACATTTCTTCTCCCACATTAACCGGTAAAATTTTATATCATTTTGCCGATTTATTTATAGTGCAATGGAAGGCAGTTGGTAAATTTTTTCCCAAGGCGGTACATGGAGGTCCGTTATTTTGATTTTTGTTACTGTTGGCACTACGCATAAACCTTTCAATAGTCTTCTCAAAGCGCTGGACGCTTTTTCTGAAACCCACCGGACTGACATCCTTGCCCAGATCGGTTACGCCACTTATCTCCCCGTTCATTATCGCTGGTTTCGGTTTTGCTCTCATGAAGAATTGGAACAATATCTCCAGAACGCCGAACTGGTGATTTCCCACGGTGGATTGGCAATTATAGGTGAATGCCTTCGCTCAGGTAAATCATTAATCGTTGTTCCACGAGAACCGCACGAAGCTGTGAACCCCCAGGAGGAATTGGTGAGCTTCCTTGCTCAACGAGGATACCTGGACTACGTCGCCTCACCGGAGCACCTAAAGCCTTATCTCATCGGAAAAAAGCGTCCCAAACAACGAAAATTTGATTTTAATACCCGTATACCGGAACTGGTGGCACAGTATGTCGAACAAGTTTTAACCAATCCGGTGAACGGCAACATAGTGTAAAGGAAAGAGAACCGAATGGCATCCGTATCGATTATCACAGTAACCATGAACCACCTCCCCCTGCTAAAGCGCTACCTGGAAAGTGTTTCCCGATATGTGGATGATTCCCATGATGTTGAGATGCTTATTGTTGATAATTGTTCTACCGATGGTACAGTCGAATTTGTGCGCCAGCATTATCCCTGGGTACGGCTGTTTGTGAATAACCGGGTTCGTGGATTTGCGGCGAACAATAATTTTGCCATTCGGCATAGCCGGGGAGAATATCTTGTGCTGTTGAACCCCGATATTGAACTGTTACCCAAAGCCCTGGATAACCTGTTGGGGTTCATGGAAAGCCATCCGGATGTGGGTTTGGCAGGTCCCAAGTTGCTAAACCAGGACCTCACTGTTCAATATTCTTCTCGACGGTTTATCAATGCCTACACCTTGTTACTCCGCTTATTAAACTGGGGAGCGGATACCCCCCGTCAGGAACGTTTGATCGAGTATTTGATGAAACGGATGGATCGTCGCTATCCGCAGCCGGTAGATTGGTTGATTGGCGCAGCAATGATTGTGCGTCGACAGGCGGCTGAAGAGGTGGGGTTAATGGATGAAAAATACTTTCTGTATATTGAGGATCAGGACTGGTGTTACCGGATGTGGAAAGCGGGCTGGAAAGTCTATTACTTACCAAATGCCCAGATGATTCATGTGCACCAGCGAGCAAGTGTTCGCCGGGTGATGCTGCGATTAACTTACCACCATGCCCGGAGCTTGTTTTATTTTCTGTTAAAACACCGGATCATCAGAATTCCGCCGCCAGGACCTTTTTTAACCGACTGGCAGTCCAAAACCTCCCGTACTCAACCCCGGAAACCAGCCATCGCCATTCCCCCCCTGGAAAGTGTGGAACGCAAAGCCGGGTAATATCGTACTCCAATCCCCCCGACCGTTATTGGTGCTTGAGCATTTCCCGGAAATAGTTAACCGTTTTCTGAATACCTTGGTCAAGGTTAACACTCGGTTCCCATCCCAGTTCCTGCTGTATCCGGGAGTAGTCCAATACACTCCGCTGTTGTTCCCCGGGCTTGGCAGGTCCGTGAACCTCTTTGACCGGGTGATCCATATACCCGGCAATCTTTTGAAACAACACATTTACATCCGTCTCGATGCCGGTCCCCACGTTAAACACTTGATTGTTACCACGGGTTAAGACCAGTTCATTGGCGTTTACCACATCTCCCACATACACATAATCCCGGGTCTGTTTGCCATCCCCGTTAATGACCGGCTGTTCACCGGTAAGCATCCGGGTGGAAAAAATGGCAACCACACCGGCTTCTCCATGTGGATTTTGCCGGGGTCCGTACACATTGGCATAGCGTAGAACGGTATACGGCATCCCGTAAGTTTGTTGATAGAAGTAAAGGTATTTCTCTGTGGTCAATTTGGTAATCCCATAAGGTGAAAGCGGGCGCAGCGGGTGCTGCTCATCCGCCGGAAAGTAATCCTGCTCTCCATAAATTGCCCCGCCGGTGGATGCAAAAATGAATTTACTCACCCCGTGTTTCACACAATTCTCCAGCAAATTTATAGACCCCAATACATTCACGGTGGCATCATAGATGGGATCCTCAACAGATTTCCGGACATCCATCTGTGCCGCCTGGTGACTCACCACGTTGGGACGCTCCTTCTCGAACACTTCGCGAATACCATCCCCGTTGCAGATATCCAGCTCATAGAAAACCGCACTTTTCGGAATATTCTCCCGGCTGCCGGTGATGAGATTGTCCACAATCACCACTTCATTGCCTAATTCCAGGTAACGATCCGCAATATGCGACCCGATAAACCCGGCACCGCCGGTGATTAGTATTTTCATGGTTTGCTCCTTTGTCCGATTTTATTTGTCTCCATAAATTGCAGAAAGGGTGAAACATAGCCACCAACTCCGTTGGAGCCAAACGTGAAACGTAAAAATTGAAAATTGGAACTCTACTGATTTACTGCTTACTCCACTACGAATGACTGCCCTAAGCCACGGCGAATCTTCTTCTCAACGCATCACTCATTTTGCCCTTAAACTTGTTGCAGATTGTCAAAATAAATTTTGACGCTCCGATGCCGGTTGTCAAAATAATGGAGTTTGAATAATTAATCGGGCTATTTTTAATGCTCGCAACGGAGCGTCAAAACAAGTTTTGACGCTCCGTTGTAAACGTAGGAGCGACAAAATTTATTTTGTCGGTGGCACGGTTATTTAATCAAACTTCATAATTTTGACGCTCCTATATACTTTCGATTCGCCCGGTTATAACTTAAGGGTAAAGGAGAGGCGCAGGCTTTTCAGGAAATCGGCATCCCAGATTTGCAACCCTTCCGTGGTTCCCAAAAACCCCAACAAATCAATTTGGAAATGTTCCGTGGGAGTGAACCCCAATCCGTAGACAAAAGTGGTTTTACTGGCACCGGTTTTGGTTTGGCTACTGGTGGATTCAAATATGTTATCGGAGAGCGTAATATCCGAAGTGCCGTCGCCGAATTCGGTAACGGTTTGAAAGGGCGTGGCATTGGTGATTTTAAAAGCATCGCTCTCGGTTGTCTGCCGATAGGTAAAGATGCTGCCAAAACGCAGGCTCCATTTCAGATTGGAAGTGAATTTATATTCAATCCCCACCGGAACCGAAACCCGATATTCGGTTTTCTCGAATGGGTGGTCGGCATCACTGGATACTGTGGTGGTTTCCTGGAAATCATTGCTGAGGAGAGTGTCAATTTGCTCAAAATTTTCCAGGGTGTTTTGGGATTGGGCAAATTGGGTGGTGCGGTTCAAATCATCCCGCAAAAATTGAACCCCGATTCCCAGGTGCACCTGGTTGCCGAGCGGATAATTCATCAACGCAGAAGCAAAATACCGCAGGGTGCTGCCATTGCCCTCATCGGTGCTACTAAAAAGACCCTGATTGGCATCGTTAATGTCGATGTTAAGGGTATCAGCGCCGTCAAAAAAATTGTGATTGCTATTCATGGCGTTTTCGGTATTTGCCCGGTAATCCAATGACAGGCGGCGGATTCCCAGCCGTACCTGCCAGAAACCGTCATCCTTTCGTTCCAATCCTTTTGCAAATACCCGTTTGGCTGAAAAACTTGCCAGAAAGCCGATTTCATTATCTTCGGTGATATCTTCCCGATTAAATTCTTCCCGGTAATCATCCCGGAACTGGGGAATATCCCGGGAAAAGTTGGAAAATGCACCGGTATAGGTATCTTTTACAACAGATTTATTCCGGTTCGAGAGAAACGCGATATCGGTACGTAACTCCACCCGCTTTATCCCGATAACATTGTATAACCCCATAGCGGCTGCCTGGGCGCTGAAGAAATGATTTTCCGTGTTATTCAGAAAGTCGCCGAGTTCGTGTTGAGTGAAACTGCGAAAATTGTCTTCCACGGAAAAGAGATCAAAATTTAACGAAACCGTCGGATCCCCGGGAAGCG
Organism: uncultured Calditrichaceae bacterium; assembly: GCA_964471235.1. Classification (GTDB taxonomy): domain Bacteria; phylum Calditrichota; class Calditrichia; order RBG-13-44-9; family J075; genus CAYYGL01. The sequence goes on along the minus strand of CAYYGL010000009.1, from coordinate 28,686 downwards.
CTCCAATCAGGGGGCCGGTGTGGGAACCGTAAGAGCCGGAAGCCACGGTGGATTCGAAGCTTTGCCTGCCATAAGCCAGTCGTAATCCGAATGTCCAGTTCTTATTTGTAAAGCTGTTGTTAAAAATAATCATACTCATTTTGTTTTTATCAAAATTTGTTTTTTGCTGGTCGATTACCCGTTTGATATCATACAAGCCATCACCATTGTTGTCCAGAAAAGTGGTGTAAATATCCCGGAATTGCCCCTCCCTGGTGAAATCGGGTAAACCGTCTAAATCAGGATCGAAAGAAAAAGGATTGGAGGAGCGGGCATTGCGAAAGCGCACCAGGATTGAGGTCCAGTAATTTTCAAACAAGCCGTTTTTAAATGAAATCCCCATCAAAAATTCGTTGTCGGATATCCCGTTCAGAATTTGTTCCGAAGAAGAGGTAAGGTTACTGAGATTGGTGTAGAGACGAACACCTTCTACAAACCGGAGTTCGATGGGGTCATACACCAGGTCCAGGTTATCGAAAACTGCTCCTCCCAGTGCCTGGCTGCGGAAGGAAACCGGGGCATCAACGGTGAGCCCCTGGAATGATTGGGAAGATGCGATGTGAGTGAGCAGGAAACAAAAAATTATCAACAAAGTCTGGGTGTTTCTCATCTTACCTCCGTAATGTTTCAACTGAGTATTTATGATATTCTGGAACTGCCTGCCATACGAATGCCGTTGCCATTAAATAATTGTAACCATTTAACTATATACCCATTTGGATCATTCAAGGCTGATGGAGATGTCATCAATCCCGATGCCGTCATCCGGAAAGGGCAGGTTATCCACCTGGCGCCATTTAATTCGGTAAGCTGCACTGTACGGTTGCAGTCCATAGAAATCCCGTAAGTTGATTTCGGCAAACGACCATAAAAACGCAGATGGAAAATAACTGAACACATCGGTCCAGCTTTGCCCGTCGGTGGACACTTCCACCTTATCCTCAAACGGATTGATTTCATCCGCAAACGTGTTAAAATAAAACCTGAGAAAAACATCCCGGGTTGGCGGAACCCCGGAAAGATCGATCGTTAATACCGCTTCGTTAGTGTTTATGGGAACGATGCTCGATACATCCATAAGCAGCATAAACTGACCGCTGTGGGCATCCTGGGAACTCCGTTCAATTCTGCCTGCCGTGTCCGACGAAAAAAAGCTCCATTCGTTTCCCAGGGGAGTCTCAAACCCCTGGTTATATTCCACAAAAGGAATCGGTTGATGGATATTAATTGAATCGCTATTCGATAACGGTGTCTCTTCAAAGGAATTGAAGGCGGTCAGAGCATAGACATAAGTAGAATCAACCAACAGGTTCAGGGTATCGGAATCGGTAAATTGGGTGGTATTGGTGGGCACGGTTCCGATGAGAGTGAAAGTGGAAGCGCTGTTCAGGCGTCTCCAGATGCGAAAGCCGTCTTCAGCGGTAGAGTTGTCCGTCCAACTTATGTGTACGAATTTTGCATTAATTTCCTGGGTCAAATCGATCAGCGTTGGCGGCGTCATATCGTAAACGGCGGTTACCGACAGGGGAATTGATGGGTCGGTCTCCTCAAAATTATTTCCGGCTCTTACCCGGTATTCATACACCTCCGTTGGGGTGATATTGTTGTCATCCACCAAAAAAGTGTCGGTAGTGCTGCCTAAAAATTCAAAAGAGAACCCACCGGGTATTTTTCGGAAAACCCGGAATTGGGTAGCCGATTCGGCGTTGTTTTTCCAGAAAACCTTGAGGATACTGGCATCCAGCGCCAGCACCTGACTATTGAGATCCGATGGCGGCAAAAAACGGGGCGTCTTGATGCGGATGGTATCGCTGAGGAACTGACCGCTATTATTCAACACCACCACTTTGTATTGATAGAAATGATCCTGGAGAAGATTGCTGTCTGTATAAAAATTATGATCGGGGGAAGTAATGGTCGTCAAGCGATTCCCATCCCGAAAAACCTGGTACGCTTGAAACTCCGGATCGGTGCTCTGCTGCCAGGACAGGGATACCTGGTCGGAACGAATTTTACCACTGAGGTAGCCCGGTAGAAAACTCCCATTCATTTTTAATTCTTCCCGGAAAATCACCGGTTTGGTAGTAGGAAGAGGGGGAGAAAAGGCAGTGACGGAAACCGGCTTTTTTTCCTCACAGGTCCAGAGAAGGCTAAGCCCGACAATCAACAGAAATAGCAGCAATTTTTTCATACCATCCCCCCGCGTTAAGGGATTCCCATTCTGACTGACGATTTACAAAGATAGGCATTTATAAAGTCAAAATGTACGGAAAAAATACAGCCCGTCAAACGGTTGTTTCAAAATATCGCTTTGGGAACCGGCTTGATGAGTCAGTTTTACTTTCCGGAAAATCGACGAGGAAAGCTGAAATTTTTGACTTTTACGAGGTGATGTCATATATTTTGTATTATCACTTAAAAAATCTTCCAGGAGTGGTTATGACGAAGAACTATGTCGTTCTGAGTAGAATAATATGGCTATCGCTGATTTTTTTCATAATCGGTTGTGCTGGTTTTAAAAAAGTGGAGCGCAAGACCATTCCCAATAAATCATTCCAGAAATTTTCTGAACAGCAATTGAATCTGATTCGTAGTGAATCTCCGTTTTTAAAAGTACACATGCGCTCGGGTAATCTTTATGTTTTAAAAGATTGGCAAACCGATAATATGCATCAAACAGTAGTTGGAACCGGCAGGCTGTTTAACCCTGCTCGAAAACTGCTTCGGGAGGGACAGTTTCAGATTGGTCTGGACTCGGTCGCCATTTTTGAGACAAATACGCTTAAATCCTCCGGAGCACTGAACGCCCTGGCAATCATCACCGGGGTTTCGGCAGCCCTTACCGCCGCTTGCATCGCCAACCCCAAAGCGTGTTTTGGCTCCTGCCCCACCTTTTATGTGCGGGATGGCGATACCTTACACCTCCGGGCAGAAGGATTTTCCTCCAGCATTGCCCCTTCCCTGGAAGCGACAGACCTCGATGCGCTTCGATTCACTGCCGGGGCAGGGGAGCGTGTGGATGTGGAGATGCGCAATGAAGCCCTGGAAACCCACGTGGTGCGGATGGTCAATCTACGAATTGTTCCAAAACCTCGGAACGCCCATATTTTTGCCACCCCGGACGGCTCTTTTAGGCAAGTTGATACCCTTCTCTCTCCGCTAACGGCAACGGCTGATGAGGGTGATATCCGTCCTCTGTTGTTGAATTTGGATAATCGGGAACGGTTCAGCAAAGCCGATTCCTCTTACCTGGGGAGTAAAGAAATCATTGAACTGAAGTTTGAGAACATTCCCGACCGACCCTGTGGATTAGTGCTTGCCTGCCGGCAGACGCTTCTCTCCACCTATCTGCTCTATCAAACCTATGCCTACATGGGGAATCAAGTGGGCGATTGGTTTGCCCGGATTGAACGGGGGAAACTGGGGAGGAAGGAAACCTCCCTGGAGCAACTGATGGGTGGCATTGAAATTCTGCTAAAGGATGGGGAAGGGAATTGGCAAAAGATCGATCAGGTTTACGAATATGGTCCGTTAGCCACTGACGTTCACTTTGTCCCCCTAAAACATCTTCCGGGTGGTTCCGCTTCCATCCGGCTGCGAATGGCAAAGGGGAACTGGCGGATTGATTATGCTGCCCTGGGCGTGGTGGCGGGGGCTTCCGTTCCGGCAACGCGCCTGCTCCCTCAACAGGTGCTGAAAGACGGGGTTGAGGATCCCCGGGCGCTGGAACGACTGCATCAGCCCAACGAGATGCTGGTGACCCTCCCGGGCGATCGCTACACCCTTACCTACAAATTGCCCCCATCCGGGTCCGGCGAATACGCTGTCTTCCTGGAAAGCCGCGGTTATTACCTGGAATGGATTCGCACGGAGTGGCTTAAAGAAGAAAACCCCCTAAGGCTGGCAGAAATGTTCCTCAACCCCCGCTCAGCGTTAAAACGCCTGGCGCCGGAATACAAACGGAAAGAAGCCCAAATGGAATATTATTTCTGGAGGAGCCGCTATGCACGTCCTTAAAAAAACCGGTTTGTTTTGGTGGATGATTTTCGTTTTGTTCATCGGCTGTGCCCATACCCACGCGCCGGCAGGGTGGCTTTCTGAGCCGCAGGACCTGTCTTCCGATCCCTATGGCGGATGGATAACTCTGAAATTAAAATCCAACCAAACATTAAGTGGAGAATTGATCGCAGTAAGCGAGGATTCCGTTTATGTGGCGGACAACTCTTTCCATGTTATCCCCCAATCGGATGTTTTAAAGGCTCGCCTGGTCGCCTACAACTCCCATGCCGGGCAAATGGGAACATGGACAATCCTTGGCACCCTGTCCACCATATCCCATGGATTGTTCCTGGTCCTGTCTGCACCGGTGTGGATGATAGGGGGAGGGATTGCTGCCAGCGTCCGCTCCCGGGACCCAATCCTTGACTACCCGAAGCATCATTTTAACCGCCTTGCTTTTTATGCCCGGTTTGCCGGGGGACTGCCGCACGGAATCGATCGAAACCGAATTGTGATGAAGTCCTCTCGAAGATGACAACCGGAGATCAGGAAACCGGAACATCACAACAACATCTGTCAACCTGAAGGAGGTTTTATGGACATCGATTATGATCGGTTTTGTCGAAGATGCCGTAATTATCAATTCGATCTCTCCCGGGGGATTCTTTGCGGGCTGACCGGAAACAAACCGGCATTTCAAACCGAGTGCGCTTCTTTTGAATTGGACCCGGAAAAAGAAAGAAAATTGATCGGCGAACAGGTGCGTTTGCAAAGAGCGGAAGAACGGGCGGAAGCTTATGGTGAAACGTATGATTCATTTGCATTGGAGAAAAAAGGGGTTCGAAAGGGAGTGCTGGGCGGTATCATCATGATATCTATTGCAATAGTGTGGTTTTTTGGTGGTTTGGCTGTCGGTTATATTTTCTTTTATCCGCCCATTTTGTTTTTGATCGGGTTATATGCTCTGTTGAAAGGACTCTTCACCGGGAATATCAGCGGCAGGGAAAAAAGGGAGAACGTTGAGACTCATCCCTGGGACAGGTACCAGCAACGGGAGTAGGATAGATTTTTGGCTATCCCAACTGCTCCCAGGCACGTCTGGCAATATCGGTTCGGTAGTGCATGTTTTCGAAATGAATTTGAGATACTGCCGCATACACCCGATTGGCAGCTTCTTTCAGGATCGGTGACAAACCGGTTACGCCCAACACCCTGCCGCCGTTGGTGTAATACTCGCTGTCTCTTTTGTAAGTGCCCGCATGAAACACCACCACATTTTCCGGCATTTTATCCAGCCCGGTAATCTTTTTATCCTTTTCATAAAAATCCGGGTATCCCCCGGATGCCAACACCACACACACCGCATATTGGTCTTTCAACTGCGGTTTTATTTTACTCAATTCGCTTCTTTCCACTGCCTGTAAAATTTCCAGCAAATCTGTATCCAGGAGAGGCAGCACCACCTGCGTTTCCGGATCGCCGAACCGGCAGTTAAATTCCACCACTTTCGGTCCTTGCGGCGTCAGCATTAACCCCACATACAAAACCCCCCGGTAGTCAATGCCTTCGGATTGCAGGGCGGAGAGGGTCGGTTCCACTATCCGTTGAATGGCATATTCATGCAATTCCGGTGTCAAAAATGGTGTGGGCGCATAACTACCCATGCCGCCGGTATTTTTCCCCCGGTCATCATCCATCGCCCGCTTAAAATCCTGGGCAGGTGACAAGGTGGTGTAATCCTTTCCGTCAGTAATGACGAACAGGCTCACTTCTTCCCCGGTCATAAATTCTTCAATCAGGATGCGGGCGCCGGCTTCCCGAAAAATGCGAATGTTCATCAAACTGTCCACTGCCTGCCGGGCGGTGGCTCTATCCGGGCAGACGATGCTCCCCTTTCCCCCCGCCAGACCATCCGCTTTCACCACCAGGGGCTGTTCGGGAATACTGTCAATATAACTTAACGCCAGGGCGGCATCTTCAAATTCTTCGTGATAGGCGGTTGGGATATCATACGTCACCATCAATTGCTTGGCGAATGTTTTGCTGCCCTCCATCCGGGCGGCGGATTTATTGGGTCCGAATACCGGCAGGTGCTGTTCCTGGAAAAAATCCACAATGCCTTCCACCAGCGGCTGCTCGGGACCGACCACCGTAAGGTCAATCTGCTTCTCCTTGACCAGTTCGGCAATCGCTTGAAAGTTGGAAGCCGAAATCGGATGGCACTCCGCCAAATCCGCAATGCCGCCGTTTCCCGGCACACCGTAAATTTTCTCCACTTCCGGATTTTGAGAAATTTTCCAGACCAGGGCATGTTCACGACCGCCCCCGCCAATGACCAATACCTTCATACGCCTCCTCGTTAACTTTTTTGACTCCGGGTTACCATCTTTTTCAAAACGTATTTCTCACGAGATACGATCAACCGGGTATAATCTTCATCCACGTCATCCGCTTTGTTGAACATCTTTCTGGCAAGGTCATAATATCCCAGATCCCGCAACGCCCTGCCGTAGTGGATATAAATCCAGGCGCGGCGGAAATCATCTTCCATTTTATTTAATTGGGGGATAAGCGCAGCATAAATTTTTCGCGCCTGCGGCTTTCTTCCGGTATAATAATAATTTTCCCCTAACAAATCGCTTACCAGGAATGGAAAATCGGGATTGTTGCTACGCGCACCGTTGCGGACTTCCGTCATCAATTTTTGAACCGCTTTCAGCCCGGCATCGAATTGACGGCTGTAAAGCAGGTTACGAGCCATAAAATAACGCACCATCAGGGAATCGGTTCGGTATTTCTTCAAACTGCGCACCAATTGATACCAATATTGCGTCTGCTTGTGTTTGGGAATTTTGTTATAGAATCGAAGAGCGGTTTCATGGTCCAGCCGCAAATCCGCCAAATGCCCCTTATAAAAATTGATACCCGCCTGGTAATACATGGATTTTCGGGTCGGCATCCGATCAAGCATGTCGAACAAAGAGTCGGCAATTTTAAACTGGTTCAAATCGTAGTACGAAACCGCCATATTGTAATATTTGAGATTGGGAATCTGGGGTGCCGGAAAATCCGCTTCGGCGCGAATACGCTGGCAATATTCTATACACTTCCGCAGGTACCCGATACGGCGGTAATGATAGGCGATCATCAATCCGAAGGCGTCGTTATCGGGGTAACGATGGTATAAATCCTGGAGACCGTGAAAAGACTGCCTTCGTTCCCCTTCCAGAAAATAACGGGCAGAGTAATAAATAAACTCCCCCTCAACCTTGAAATATTTTCCTCGTTGCGAGGACAGCAAAATTTCATGGATCCCCTGCTCCCGGTTTCCCCCGAATCCCAGCAATCTCGCAAAAAACTTCAGTACCCCGGGCAGCAGATCGGCATAATAATGGAAAATCCCCAATCCCAGGTAGGCATCATAATAAGTGGAATCCAGTTTTACCGTTTTCTCCAGGTTGCTTTTGGCATGTTTTCCGCTGAAGTAACCTTTGATATAGCTCCGATTTACCACATGTTTAATCCCGATGATACCATTGGCTAATCCCGCCATAAAGTAACTTTCCGCCTGATCCGGATGTTGTTGCCGATAAGCCTTCACGACCTTTCTGGCGATATTGATTTGCTTTTCCAGCACTTTTCCCAGGGAGTCATTGCTTAAATCCATCCCGAACAACAGCATGGTGACATAGGCTTCATAGACATACCCGTGGGGATACGCCGGGTAAGTTTCCCGGATTTGCTGGAAGATATGGCGTGCCTCAGGAAGGTGCAGGTTGTAAATTTCATTTTTCCCCTGCAATACCAGGCTATCCAGTGCGGGGGGAAGATATTGGGAAGAATAGAGATGCTCACGACCGGAGAGCAGCAATATCAGCATAAGTAGAATGAACCGCAACGGAAGAAATCGCTTATGGTAATACATCCAAACCTTTGTGTTAATAGGGTTAAAACGTCATCAAAAACGTAACTGGCAGCTTGCATAAATCTAAATCCGGGATAAGGGCTTCAGACGAAATGATAGAAACAGGAAAAATGGTATCCAACTTTTCAGGCTGAAGCGCCCGGGTAATCATCCCCCCTCACAATTCCCTTATCCCTATCCCCCATACCTTATACCCTATACCCTTTTACCTTTTCCCTATACCTTTTCTCTTCCCCCTACACCTGCCCTTTAAGTTTCATAATCTCATCCCGCAGGCGAGCGGCTTTTTCGAACTCCAGGTTAGCAGCGGCTTCTTTCATTTCCGCTTCCAACTGCTCGATTAATTCCTTACCGGTCAGTTTATCCATGTAGGCGAACTCCCGTGCGGTCTTTTTCGTTGCTTTGTAGCGGCTGCGCACATCTGCTACCGAAGTGGACTGCATAATTTCTTCAACCGTTTTGTAGATAGTTGCCGGCGTAATTCCCATTTTTTTATTGTATTCCACCTGTTTTTTGCGGCGGCGGTTGGTCTCATCGATGGTTTTTTGCATGGCATTGGTAATTTTATCGGCATAGAAGATCACTTTCCCGTTCACATTGCGGGCTGCGCGCCCGGCAATCTGCATCAATGCCACCTCGGAGCGCAGAAAGCCCTCCTTGTCAGCATCCAGAATGGCTACCAGGGAGACCTCCGGCAAATCCAAGCCCTCTCGCAGGAGATTGATGCCCACCAGCACATCATGCTCCGCCAGGCGTAAATCCCGCAAAATATCCACCCGTTCCAGGGCATCGATTTCCGAATGGATGTAGGAGACCTTGATGCCCAGCCCGTGCAGGTAATCGGTCAGGTCCTCAGACATCCGTTTGGTGAGGGTGAGCACCAGGGTGCGTTCTCCCCGCTCGATCCGCTCCCGGATTTCGTGGATCAGGTCATCGATCTGTCCCTCGGTGGGGCGCACCTCGATGATCGGGTCAATCAACCCGGTGGGGCGAATGATCTGCTCCACCACCACGCCTTTGCTAAGCTCAATTTCCAACGGCGCCGGGGTGGCGGAAACAAAGATGGCTTGGTGAATTTTGCTCATGAATTCATCAAACTTCAGAGGGCGGTTATCCAGGGCGCTGGGCAGCCGGAAGCCGTATTCCACCAGGGTTTTCTTTCGGGAATGGTCTCCTTCGTACATCCCCCGAATCTGGGGTAACGTCTGGTGGGATTCATCGATAAAACAGACAAAATCTTTGGGGAAAAAGTCGATCAAAGTATAGGGCGGCTGCCCCGGTTTTCTGCCGGAAATGTGACGTGAATAGTTTTCAATGCCGTTGCAGTAGCCCAATTCCTGCATCATCTCCAGGTCGAAGTTGGTGCGTTGTTCCAGGCGCTGTGCTTCCAATAACTTCCCCTGGGCGCGCAATTCTTTTAGCCGCTCCGCCAACTCTTCTTTAATGGCGATGATCGCCCGTTTCATCTTTTCTTCCGTGGTCACAAAATGCCGGGCAGGATAGATGATTACCTGCTCCACCTCTTCCAGAATTTCCCCGGTGGTCACATCCATATACTGGATTGTTTCAATTTCATCTCCGAAGGTATCCACCCGAATAGCGTATTTTTCATACGCCGGGTAAATTTCAATCACATCCCCTTTCACCCGAAAGGTACCCCGCTCCCGGCTCACATCGTTGCGGTTGTATTGAATCTCCACCAGTTTTCCGAATAACTCATGCCGCTCGATGGTCTCTCCCTTTCGGAGGAGCACGATCATATTCATATAATCTTCCGGGGAACCGATGCCATAGATGCAGGAAACGCTGGCAACTATCAGCACATCCCGTCGGGACATGATGGAGGCAGTGGCTTTCAAGCGCAGTCGGTCGATCTCCTCGTTCACGGAGCTGTCCTTCTCAATGTAGGTATCGGATTGGGGCACATAGGCTTCCGGCTGGTAATAATCGTAATAGCTGATAAAGAACTCCACCGCATTCTCCGGGAAAAATTGCTTGAATTCTCCATACAACTGGGCTGCCAGGGTTTTGTTGTGGGAGATGACCAGGGTAGGGCGGTTGATCCGGGCGATGACATTTGCCATGGTGAAGGTTTTACCGCTTCCGGTGACGCCTAACAGGGTCTGAAAGCGTTCCCCCTGCTGCAATCCGGCAACCAGTTGCTCAATTGCCTGGGGTTGATCCCCGGTCGGTTGATATTTGGAAACCAGCTTAAATGTTTTCATTGCTTCACTTTTCAAATTTATCCAATAACTAATTTAGGAGGGATGAGCAGGCAATGCAAGGGGGATTTGGCGCCTCATTGTATTCGGTGAAATTAAGTCACTATTCAGCTATATGCCCGTTTGTGTCATTCCGGCTTCCGACTCTCAACTTTAAGCTGACCGGCATTTTTCAGCGTATTGTCGTAAGAATCTTAAACGAACCTCACCCATCCCCACCCCAACCCCGTTCTTTGGGGCGGGAGGGGTTGGGTGAGCTTAAAAAACAACCACTGAACCATGAAGAAGAACGAATGAAATATAAAACCTCTAATTTTCAGGTAAAGCTGAATAGTTACGAAATTAATAATCAAACCGCCAAATTCGCAACGGGGCGCGACGATTGCGAAGGGAAAAAACTGTAAGACCTCGGCGGAGCGGCTAAACTGTAAACCGTTAAAATCGGGAAGGTGAGTTGTGCGGGTTATTATTTCTGATTTTTGAATTCCATAAAAATCGGTTTTCGTCACGATGAAAAAATCGTATTATGTATAATCTCGATGTCCAACTACAATCAAAAGGGAATGATGAACCTTTAGCTTCAACAGCGCCTGCTTCGAAACGGAAAGTTACAAAAATCGAGTAACCCTGCACCCCAACAAGTTGAGGATTGAAAGGATGAAATTTTTGTTCGGAAAATTCGGAATTAGCGGATTCGGAACTGGAAGCGGAAAAAAAGAAACACACCCATCGCCTGACGACCTTAAGTTTGGCACGTTCGGAGGGGTCTTTGCACCCACGGTATTGACCATCCTCGGCGTCATCATGTATTTGCGCCTTGGCTGGGTGGTCGGCAATGCCGGGCTAATCGGAGCGATCATCATTATCCTTTTGGCGAACTCCATTACCCTGTGCACCGGTTTATCCATGGCATCCATTACCACCAATATTAAAATCGGTGCCGGTGGCGCATATTCCATTATTTCAAAGTCTCTGGGGTTGGAAACCGGGGGCAGTGTGGGCATTCCGTTTTATGTCTCACAAACCCTCTCGGCTGCCCTGTACATCATCGGTTTTACGGAAGGCTGGCTGCGGATATTTCCTTACCATTCCCCGATGGTGGTTGCCCTGTTAACCTGGGTGGTACTCATGCTAATCTCGTTCATCAGTACCCAGTTCGCCATCCGTATCCAGTTCATCATCATGGCATTGATAGCTTTTTCCCTGGTCAGTTTTTTTATGGCTCCTGCCCATCCCCTGGAATCCACACCATTACTGGGCGGTTTTGAAGACGGAGATTTCTGGACAGTTTTTGCGATTTTCTTTCCCGCGGTCACCGGCATCATGGCAGGTGCCAACATGTCCGGCGACCTCAAGCACCCCCGACGCTCCATTCCGGTGGGCACTCTGACCGCCATTGGCGTTACCCTGGTGATATATATTGCCCTGGCAGTTTTTATGGCGACTCATATTTCGCCGGAAGCGCTCCGTACCAATCAAATGATAATGGTGGATAGTGCCTGGTTCGGACCGGCTGTAATTGTGGGGATTCTTGCCGCCACCTTCTCCTCCGCACTGGGAAGCATCCTGGGAGCGCCACGGATTCTTCAGGCGCTGGCGGAACAGAAAACCGTACCGTTTTCGGAAGCGTTTGCCAAAAAAACCAAAACCAACGAGCCCCGCAATGCCATCTTTTTTACCGGCTTCATTATTGTTCTGGCGTTGGTACTGGGCAATCTAAATGCCTTAGCCACTCTGATTACCATGTTCTTTCTGATTACTTACGGGATGCTCAACTTAGTGGTGTTCATTCAGCAGAGTATGAAAATCATCAGTTTCCGGCCAACTTTTAAAATACCCCGGTTTGTTTCGCTGTTTGGCGCCATCGGCTGTATCTTTATGATGTTTTTGATCAACCCGGTTTTCAGCGCTGTGGCGATTCTGGTGATTGTGCTGCTGTACCTGTGGCTGACCCGCAAAGGTCTGGAAGCGGATTGGGGAGATATCCGCGGCGGAATGTTCCTGGTGTTAGCGGAACGCGCTTCCCGGATTGCGGCGCGGTTTCCCCGGCATCAAATCTCCTGGAAACCGGATTTATTGCTCCCGGTAGATGATCCCAAAGTATGGACCGGACCCCTCCTGTTTATTCGCGATATCACCTATCCTTCCGGCAGTATCTATGCTTTCACGGTTCAGGAAAACCATCGGGAGGAAACTTCGGCAAATCTGGATGAATTGGTACAACCATTAAAGGAGCAAAACCTGTTTATTTCCACCACGGTGATTGAGGATAAAGACTTCATTAATGGTGCGAAGCATGTGATTCAGACCCTGAAAGGGGGGGCGTTTCAGCCCAACTCGCTTTTTTTAACCCTGGGGAATGATCACAAACATGATAAGATTGTCGAACAAATGGTTGTCGCCGCAACCCGAGAAAATTTAGGGGTGATGATCTTGCGTCAACATCCACGGGTGGCATTTGGCATGCAGAAGCAGGTCAACTTGTGGCTGCGGGAAAAAAGCCCCAACTGGCATCTGGCAGTGTTGATCGCCTTACAATTGCAGTTAAATTGGGATGGCAAATTAAACCTGATTGCCTCGGCAGAGACTGAAAGAGACCGGAAACGGGTAAAACGATTTTTAGAAAAGTTGAATGATATGGCGAGACTACCCTCCCGCACCTATTTTCAGGTGATTGTGGGAAATTTTCAGGAAACGATAAATGCCGCCCCCCGGGCGGATATTAACATCTTCGGACTGGGGGAGAAACCGGCGTTTGACTTTATGCGTCGTACCGCTGATGACATCAATTCGTCCTGTCTGTTTGTAAAGGATTCCGGATGGGAGAGTGCGCTGGTGTAGTTTGAATCCCATTTTTCAATAGTTGAATTGCACCTTGACTGTTTTTGGTTCGCTGGCTCGTCAAGTCGCATTTAAGATGATATTTAACCTGATTTCGACGGAACTTGAAATAGCGCTCGGATGAAACCGATAACGTTGATTTATACGGATGATGGGGCATCATATTAAAAGAATCTGCGAAAATCCGGGGCATCCGGATTCATCCGCGTTCTATTTTTCTCATACCGAACCAATGTTAGCCCGTTTCATTCATCCCAATGTGATCCCGTCTCCAACGGAGCCATATTTGCCAATGACAATGTCACTCCCAATCGAAACGTTGCGTTCGCTGCGGTTAAGCAAACCCCTGGATGCCGTTACTCCGGCAGCTAAACAATGTGAGTAGTTCCTACTTGTCTTCTTTCCGTTTGGGGGATGGGCGTGTCGAGCAGATTTTATTTAGCAGACGCTCAATTGGTGCTCATGCTGCTTCATCTGACTCCTATAGCCATCCCGGAGAATTTCGTTCAGTCATGCCAACCGTTTAATGACCCCTTTCAGTAAATTTTCCCCGTGCATTCGGGAACAATCGTATTATATTTAGCATCTAATCATTTTCTTGAATCGGAGAGAAGTAAAGGGGTAGAAAAGGAGATGGGCAAAAGAGGGATGAATAGGGGAGGAGCTGTTCATGTTATGTAATGCGTGGTCTGTCAAAAAATGTTCCACATCCTCAACGGAACGGACACCACGGAATACAGCCTGCCCCTATGGGGCAACACGTACCTCGTTCCACTCATCATTTAACCGGAAAACCCCGATGACCGAATATTCCAATATCCGAATACCCAAATAAGCGAATAATTATGAAACTATCCACCCGGCACATCCGCTATTGGCGGAACTTCTTTTTCCTGAAGCGTAATTTCTGGTTTCTGATTTTGATTGTCGGTCTCTCCTTTTACTGGTTCAATCACTACGCATCCCTCCCCGGGGACAGCGCCCGGATTCAAATTCTGTTAAGCATCATTGCCCTCGGTGTCTGTTCGGTAGCATTATTGATCAGTGTCATCACGACAGTGCCCCCTTACATTACGTTTTGGTTTCGCCACCATGTGATTAGCAGTGACGAACTGGAGCGGGATGAGGTCATCCGCATTATTTTTAGAGAGGTCAGCCCGGTGGCGGGCTGGGTGGATGTGGACCTTCGGGTCAATGGGATTCACAAGCCGTTCCTGGGATTCCTGCGGGTAAAAATTATCTTTGATGATTTCACTGAAACGGAAGAACTACTGCTGACCGATAGTTACCGTGAGCGTGGGAAACGGGTGGGGATGCGGATACTAAAACCCTTATGGCTGCCCAACGTTCGGGATTATCAAATCAAATACGTATTACTCCAATTCGAGGATGTTTTCCACTTTTTCGCTTTTCCTTACCGGGATGCCAAACACATCGGCATGTTTACCGAGCCGCCGGTTATCCGGAGTGAGCCGGTGGAAGTGCATCTGGACAAATCCGAGGAGCCGGTGCTGAAAGTGGTACAGCATAAGCTTGCCAAAGGGGAGTTAATCGACTACAAGAAATATGCACCGGGCGATGACATTCGGCGCATCATCTGGAAAAACTATGCCCGCAACCGGGAATTAACGGTGCGCATCCCGGACCGCAGTTTTCCCTATGTGTCCCATATCAATGTGCTGGCAAGTTTTTATGATGCCTCACCCGGGGAAATGTCCCTGGCATTGAAAACCCACCTGCTTAATATTTATAAAGAAAAACTCCGTCAGATTGTGGACAGTATTCTCGAGCAGGGGTTCACCGTACAGTTTATCCCGGATCAAACAGTGGAGCATCATTACCAGTTGGATGAATACCAGCAGATTTTATATTATATTAGTTCCGCCCAATGGCAGAATCGGTATCCCATCGAACAGTATGTGCGGGAGAATTTTTCGAAATTGCGGGGAGGGTCGAATTTACTGGTGTTTTCCTCTTTAGCCCCGGTGGAACAGTTCGGTAGCGTATTGAATGGCCGCCTCTCCGGTTTCAGCTTGTGCTTTTACCGAATTTCGGAAATCTTGAACAAATCCCGAAAACCGTCGTTGATAAAGCAAGTGTTTTTGGTGGATATTCTGGAGCCGCTGGAGGCGGCACGCCGGGAAAGGAAGGCAAGGGGCACCACCCGGTTCATCCGACGCAATGAAACAGAGTTGATAAAACTATTGGCTCCGTTTCAACATGTGTTGATTGAGGTGTAAAGGGTAAAACGTGAAAATGTAACTATTCAGCTATACCTACAAATTTGATGTTTTATATTTCATTCGTTCTTAGTCATGGTTCAGTGGTTGTTTTTTCACCTCACCCAACCCCTCCCGCCCCAAAAAACGGGTTGGGGTGGGGAAGGGTGAGGTTCTTTTGAGATTCTTACGAGAATACGCTGAAAAATGCCGGTCAGCTAAAGTTGAGAGTCGGAAGCCGGAATAACACAAACAGGCATATAGCTGAATAGTTAATAAAAATTAACATTCAAAACCAAATGGTAATGGAATGAAACATAAAAGTGCAGCGTTTGTTTTGACCAATGCCATCTTCAAGTTAATTCCCACCATATTGATGGTTGCCTACACCTGGGGGTTATCCACCGTGGCAGCCGACGAATTTCACATCAATGTGAAGATGGCGCTTACCCTGTTTACCATCGGTATGACGCTGGCATTCTTCCTGTATTCCTATAACATCCGCTTCTCCATCTCTTTTCTGATGTTACTTGCTGCGTTTGGGGGCGGCTATAAGCTGGTGAACAGCCTGGCTGGTGGAGAATTCGACGTCTTTTACAACGCCATGGCATTCCTGGGATACGGCTCGGTATTTTTAGTCGCCTGGCTGGTGGGATACGGTTTTGCCCGCTGGTCCTATTTCCCCTGGGTGATGGCGCTGCTGCTGTTTCTGTTCACCGTTTCCATGCTGGTGCAGGATTACTTCAGTTTGGAAACGCTTGTCAGTGCGCAACTGGTGGGTGGGTTAAGTGATTGGTTCTTTGGCGTCCGAACCATCCTCCACCGCACTTTTATAGCGCTGTTTCTGATGTTCGCCCCGGTGTTATTCTACAGCGTTTACATTATTTTTATCTCGGAACTCTTTCGTCGGTTCGATACTGCCCATCCCCCCAAACTGTCCTTTCTCCTGCGGCGTACCGTTACCGTTACCCTCTTGCTAATCCTGGTCCTGTTTTCTCCCATAATTTATGTGATGCTGTTTGGTTTCCCCGGCGCTTTAGAAAAACGTCTTGCCGATGCCCGGGTGCATTCCGCCAATTTTCTCAAGAAAACCTACAACCAGAAAACCAATCAACCGGAATTTGACCTGAATGACTACGCCCAGCTACTGCCGGAAGTCAAACTCTCCGATGAAACCGTCTTTTGCACGTATATCGATAACTTTTTTCCCACCCGGGACGGCAAACGGATTCCCCTGCCGGTGCACTTTCGCCGCTTTGTGCTAAATCGTTATGAACCGAAAGGGGAAAAATTTGTCTTAGACCCCTACCCGCCGTCTGCCATCCCCAACGACCTTTTTTCTCCGAAACCGCGGGATATTCCCATCGGTTTTTCGGTGGAGGATACGGTTATCAAACGCAGCACCGCGGTGTATAAAAACCGGCGGAACATTGCATCCACAGTTTATGTGCAAACCCTCTCCCCGGATGCCTATGTAGCGCCCAATACCGGTTATTCCTACCAGAAGCTGCCAGTGCCGCCGGAAGACCGCAAGACCTTTCATACCGCCTATCAATGCTCTTCGCTGGTCTCTATCTGGAATTTGCCGCCGTTTATGTATAGCACCACCCACCCGGAATTGGCAGCCTTTCGGGAACTGCGTGCCCGGGAATTGCGGAAAGATGAGAGTTATGCGGGACTGGATTCCACATTTTTATCCTATTATACCCAGATAGACACCACCGATACGATGCTCATCAATCTCTCCCGGCGGATTACCGCCGGTAAAAAGACGCCTTATGATAAAGTGGAAGCGATTGTGGATTATTTTTTAAGCAATGACGAATCAACCGGGAAACCCCGGTTCACATACACCTTGAAACCCGGTTCCCCCAAAAAGCCGGGGCAAACCTTTATGCATTATTTTTTATTTGAGAATCATAAAGGATACTGCACCTACTTTGCCGGCGCCACTACTCTACTGCTGCGGGCTGCCGGAATTCCTACCCGGATGGCAGTGGGATATGCGATTTTCGACCGCAGCAACAAGAACACCGGCTGGTACTGGGTGTATGCCGACCAGGGACATGCCTGGGTGGAGGTCTATTTCCCCAGCTATGGGTGGATTGATTTTGACACCACGCCCACTGATGACACCGAACCGGTACGCCCGCCCAAACCGGACGGCACTCCGCCCCAATACGCCCGGGAACCCATTTTTGCCGTGCTGGGCAATGTGCAGGGATTTAACTCCGACACCACCGGGCTGGTGGTCTCCCCTTACAAATTTCGCTACCGCACCAAAGCGTATGACATCCCGGCTGATCAGGCGCAAAATTTTATCATTCGCCCCCGGGATGGAAAAGTCACCATCGAGGGGCAGGCGCAGCCGCTTGCCGGGGTAGAAATGCGGGATAATATGGTCGTCTCGGCATACTCGTTTAATTATGCCCTGGAGAAAATTCCCGAGTTCTCCGGCAATCAACCGTTTATGAAATGGTTCGTGCACCATTTCCCGAAGCAGGTGCCGGTCGATGAAGCCATCATCGTTTATGAAGAACAAAAGGAAGAGCCCGGTGTGGTGTTTGTAGTGGATGGGCGGATTCAATCGATTGAAGATTCCACCACAGTGACCGTATTACCGCGGAAGATTGTTTATCGGGGCAAGGAATTTACGGTGGATGTGCGCAAAATCGGCCCCTTGCATCTAAAACCGAACAAGCCGGTGATTCGGGTAAAAGACCATGAGGAACCGCTCTCCCGGTTTATGTCGGGGGACTCCATGCTAATTACGGCAAAATCCGGGCATCAATCCCTGAAGAAACTTCGCCCCTACCTGGCGACCGAATCCTTTGCTGCCTGGTTCAAAAACAGCTTCCCGACAATCATCCCGGTGGATGAGATAACCCTGCATGTGCAGGAAACACCATTTTTTACCCGCTTCCTGCGTTTTGTGGGATTGTTGATCGGTTTGCTTCTGGTTGGATTGCTGCTGCTGGCAACCCTGCTGTACTGGTATTACGGAATCCGAATCCAGACGGCACGGGGTAAACAACGCCTGTACTGGGTCTATCGCTATACCCTGATGCTCCTGAATCAGCTGGGTTACTCCCGGCGCACGGAAACGCCGTTGGAATTTGCTCACTCCCGGGTAGACCCAAGGTTCGGCACCCAGATGACACGCTTTATGAATATCTATTTGCAGGAAAAATACGCACCGCTGGAGTTTCGGAAAGAAGATGAGCAGATGGTGAACACCTTTTTAAATCAGTTTAAGGAAAAAGTGCTGGGGGAATATTCCCGCTGGGATGTGGTGAAAAAGTTTTTAAATTTCCGCCGCACGTTGCAGTTTTTGTTAAGAGGGTGAGAAGGAAGGGGTAAGATTAAAGATTAAATATGAAAGATTAAAGATGAAAGATGAATGGATGAAGAGGGGAAGTAAAAGGGTAGCAGTGGGAACGGAGAGAGGTCCGTGTGAGTAAGAGTGGCGATAAAAAAATGATGACGGGTGAAATGGGGTGAACTGATGGAGGGAAACCGGGTGTTCGCACGTTTTACGCATCACATTTCACTCGTTACTCGTCGTTCGTTACCATTCATTCAATATCCCCATACCTTATTTTTCGGTACCCGAATCACCTAAAATTGAGAGACCGAGTCAAAACAGGGAGATACAATGAACGAAGTGCTAACCATTCAGGCAGATCAAGTGGAAGTTTGTCATCAAAAAGCCGCCATGTTGGTGGATAACATCGAGAAGATTATCCGGGGAAAAGATACCGAGATAAAAAAAGTGCTGACATCGTTAACTGCCGGCGGGCACATTTTGTTAGAAGATTTACCCGGTCAGGGGAAAACCTTTATGGCAAAAGCGCTGGCATTTTCTATCGAGGGACATCATACCCGGGATAAAAACAACAGCGACAGCCATGTGGTGTTCAAACGGATTCAGTTCACCCCGGATTTGCTGCCCATGGATTTAATCGGCACCTTTATTTTTGACGATCGCAACAAGGATTTCATCTTTAAACCGGGTCCGCTGTTTGCCAACATCGTGCTGGCAGACGAGATCAACCGCGCTTCGCCCAAAGTGCAGTCGGCATTACTGGAATGTATGGCGGAGAATCAAATCACCGTCGGGGAGCAGACTTATCCCCTGGACGACTTCTTTTTTGTGATCGCCACCCAGAATCCCATCGAGTTTGAGGGCACCTATCCTTTGCCCGCGGCCCAATTAGACCGCTTCTTTATGAAAATCAGCTTTGGATATGTCTCCGAGGAGAAAGAATTGGAGATTTACCGGGATTACCTGCAGATCAATAAAATTCCGGAGACCATCCATCCGGTAATTCAATATGAGGATATTATCCTCCTGCGGGAAGCAGCGGAGAAGGTGCATGTGCATCCGGAAATTCTAAAGGCTGTCAACAACATTGTGCGCGCGACCCGAACCGACCCCCACATTCGCCTGGGCGCCTCCACCCGGGGCGGCATCATTTTCCTGCGCTGCCTGCGCGCCTTTGCCCTGCTGAATGGTCGCGGCTATGTAATTGAAGACGATCTGAAACACCTGGCGTTTGATGTGCTCAATCACCGCATGATATACAAAAGTCAGGAAGAAGGCGAAGCAGCGTTGAATACCATTGTGAAGCATGAATTAGAGCGACTGGCAGGGTTGAAAATTAGGGAGTAGGGGAGTGGCAGGTAGCAGCAGAGTTAATTGATGAGAAGGAAATTGGGTGATTTATGGGAGATTTCAGGGAGCTGAACGGGTATCGGTTGGCTTATGAACTTGCCAGGGAAGTTTTTACGTGCGGAGGGCTATCGGAAACGGCAGTACCCAACGGGCATATAGCTAAATAGTTACAAAAAATCAATCTGGCAACCCTTATCAGAAGGATATGAAGAAGTCGAGATGTTCAGAAGCATGGCTGCTCATCCGGAAAAATTTTTGCCAAAAGAGAATAACCGGATCCGATGACTGCCACCTGCCACTGCTCACTGCCAACTAAACAAAACGGGTATGGATTAATGACAATCAAAACAAAACTAAACTTTCGTTTATTCCTGCTCACTTTTCTTGCCATCACCACCGTGATTTCCGCTCAGGATAAGCAGAAAGCCCGCGCCATTATCGATACCCTGCGCTGGGGGTTTGATTACAAATCCGCCGAGGCGTTCCGACGCGCCAATCGCGCTAAACTTTTAGACAGCACTTATTATGTCACCTATCTCATCGAGGGGTTCCATTATTACGATCGTGCCGAAGAGATGACCGGCTTGCGCCGGGCACTGAAGCCGCTCCGCAAAGCATTACGGCTCTATGAAAATGACTTCGGCTATAACCTCAACAAACGCTATACCCGGGAGGATATCATCGTCCACGGCGCCTGGAAGGAGCTGCTGCGACAGATTGATTACCTGACCCTCGCCAGCACCCTCATCGAATGCTACACCTCGCTGGAAATGCCCGATTCCGCCTACCAGGCTCTCATCCACCTCCGGGATGCGGACCTGGCATTCGATTTCCGTTCCTACCAGGGGCTTGCCTGGCTGTATTTCCGCAGCCGCATCTTTACCTCGAAAGATTATCCCTTTTTAAAAAACTCCATCCGGGAGAATATCAACACCGCTTTTCTATATACCGATTCCCTGGAAATGCGTTATAAGCAACTGAAGCCCTACCTGAAATCCCAGGTGATGGGGGCTTATCCGCCGGGCAGGGGCTTTTATTCGTTCTTTGAAAATGCCTTCATCAAACAGCCGTTAGAAACCATCGCCAATACCCGCGGCATTCTCTATGGCTATGACTTTAAGCCGAAAATTGCTGCCAGTTATTTTTTAAAAATTAAGGATGAGACGAGCGTTGCCAGACCGGTGAACCTGGGGTATGCCTACCTGTCCGATGTGGATTTGCGCCGTTCCGAGGTCTATTTTTCCAATGTGCCGGACCGGGGTTCCAAAACCCGCGGCGGGCACTGGCAGGGATACTCCACAATTTTTGTCTCCAAGGGGGAACCGCTAAAAGGTGCATTACAACTTTATGAAGAACGGGATAAACACGGTTTTACCATCGGTTATGGGTGGGATAATCTGTGCCTGGCTCGAATGTATCTTTACGGCGGGTTGATCGACGAGTGCTCCCGGGCGCTGGATAAAGCGGAAAATTTTACCGAAGTACACTTTAACACCTCCTTCCGGGAAGACCAGTACCAGTTTATGCTGAAAACCCTGCGCTTTATGCAAAGCGAGTTTGCCCTGAACGCCAATCACTTTGAGCATCGGCACCGCTGGTTTGCCATCGACTGGTGGAAAGCGATCCCTAAACTGCTTTATCTCAAGTTCAAGAATCTGTATTCCCTGGCAAATGAACTGGCACTTAACCCGGAGCGGGATATCGTCTATTACCACATCATCCACACCGAGTCCATCATCACTTTTGATGAGCTCTGGCATATTATCCGAAATTACAGCAATGATTTTTTTCGCCGCACCTTTGCCCGCTTTAAACTGGAGGACCCCCGGAATAACCTGAAGCGTTATTACGACTATTTTATTGCAGAATTAAATCTGGAAGCTGGTAAAGAAACCTACGCCTATGATAAACTTACCGCCATCCTGAGCGATCCGCGGCTGGATAAGGAGTACGAGAAGCTGCTGATGGCCCGTATTCATGAAAGCTGTGCGAAAATTGCTGCGGAGAAAGGATGGGAACCCCAACTGGCGTTTCATTTGAATGAATTTTATCGCCTGTATCCCCAGTTGATCCCGTTCTCTGATGTACAGATGGCATTTCGCCTGCAACTTTCGAATGATCTTGCCGGCAATGAACACCCGAGTATTCGCAACACCATTGCGCAGCTTAAGGAATGCAACATCAACTGGAATCCGCCCGAAGATCAGAACTACCCGGAAGTGCAATTGAGCCTGAAAGATGACACCCACCTTGGGTACCAGGTGATGATGAACCGGGAAGTGGTGGCGCAAGGAGCGGTGGATGTCACTCAACCGGATGCCGGGAAAGTGCTGGCATATCGCTTGTTTAATGTAATACGGTGATGGGGGAGGAAACTGATATGGGGAGGGTAACGGAGCGTCAAAATTTATTTTGACAATGTTGAATCCAGATGGAAGTAATCCTTTAACAAACCGTAACGGAGCGTCAAAATTTATTTTGACAATGGGCGAAAAGGTAGATGAGTAGACGGGTCGATGAGGGAATAAGGTGAGGGGAAACTCACCCGGAATTTGTCCCATCATGCTTCCTGCCTCCCCCAAAGCAGACTACAGTCTGCGCCATCCGCAAACCATGCAACACGGAGATAACACAGGTAACCCATGGAAGCTCCATCAATTCATCGCAACCGCCGTTGGTATGCGATGTGGCTGCTATTGACGGTGATTATCGGTCTGGGGTCGCGGAAGTTTGCTGCCCATCTGCCGGGATTTGTTGCTGAATATGCCGGGGATACCATGTGGACGCTGCACTTTTTTCTGTGGATTGGATTTGTACTGCCAGCCATTCCCACCGGGCGCGCAGCTCTTTCGGCACTGCTTTTTTCATACCTGGTTGAATTCAGTCAGTTCTATCATGCTCCCTGGATCGATGCCATTCGCTCCACGACTCCAGGCGGACTGCTATTAGGATATGATTTCCTCGTCAGCGATCTGGTCTGTTACACTGTTGGGGCAGCAATCGGAGCAATTGCCGAGTACGTGTTCTATTCTTACCTCCGAAACTCATTTTCTACCCCGTTTTCGAAACACCAGCATCATCCGGTGCCGCATCGCTCAAACAATCATTCAAAAAATTGAGGATTTGCTTCGAGTATGCCTCACCACCAACTTTCCATAAATTGTAATGAGTTCCTCCCGGGACAGGATACCACACCTTCTTTCGAGATGATAGCTGTTGGTAAATTCGTCTGCCATAGCGAATTGACACATGATCGTCTTCAGTACCGTGGATGATGAGCACCGGTTGAGTGATGTGCCGGGCCGCCGCCGCCGGATTGACTCGCTCAGGCTGAAATCCGGCAATCTCACCCGCTCGCTGGAGCACCAGGTGAGACACCCAATGAAACGGGATACCGGTCAGGCGTTTCATATAATCATACGCCACCTCCTCCAGAGTGGCAAAACTGCTCTCAATAATCCCGCAGGATAATCGGGAATCAATTGCCAGGGATTGCAGCGCTACGGCTCCGCCAAAGGAGTTGCCATATACTGCAAAAGGAGACAAATGTGGGTATTGGTGTGTGAGGGTATCTAACACAACGGAGAGGTCTTTCGCTTCATAATACCCGTATGTGCAGTAAATGCCGCCGCTTTCCCCGTGGGCACGAGAATCGTAAAGGATCACATTGAATCCCTCACGAGACAGCCATTCACCGGTATCCAGCATGTGTTCCTTGCAACTTCCGATACCATGGAGTAACACGACCGTTCCCTTTGTCGGTTTTGAAGCTGCTTCCAATAACCACCCCCGCAACTTGATGGTATCCTGAACAGTTATCTGAAATGGATGTGAGCGTAATCCATGCGATTGAGGCGTTGCTCCATGGGGAAAGGAGTTGGGATGTTCCGAAATCCGATAACGCGGTGGTTTCATAACAGCATAAGGGGCAATATGATATAATCCGATATAGCCAGCCAGAAAGAAGATTACGATTGCCCCTGAAATAAGAGCGATGTGTTTTTTTCTCATTTAAGCCCCTGTTCCGTTTTGCAGTAAATCATCCGGTTTCCGGGATGTGCAATGGGTATCATTGCTTTTTTATTTGTAAAATTCCTGCTTAACAGTTACCTTTTCGTCTGAAATTTGGAAAAGTTTCATTAAACCAGAAGCGATTTCCCTCACCGGGTAAATAACGGTTCATTTACGCAACATTCGGTGTCCCATGGTACGATTTGAGATACACCTGACTACGCCTCATCAACGGCTCATCCACAAAGCGGTGGAAGCTTTACAGGAGGGGCAAATTGTAGTTTACCCCACCGACACGGTGTACGGCATCGGATGCAGCCTTTATCAGAAACACGCCATTGAGAAATTATATCGTCTGAAAGGAAAATCCAAATTTGAGCCGATGAGCATCATCTGTAACTCTATTCAACAGGCTTCCCACTATGTGCGAATTTCCAATTATACGTTTCGAATTTTAAAGCGTTGTTTCCCGGGACCGTTTACCATCATTTTACCGGCAACACGGGAAATTCCCCGGCTGATGCTGACCCGGCGAAAAGAAATTGGCATTCGCATACCGGATAACCAGGTTTGTATGCAATTGGTAAACGAATTGGAACATCCCATCCTCAATACCTCTGCCGGACTATCGGAAAATTACCTTTTGCATGGTCAACACGATTTTAATAACGAGTTGTTGAATGCCGTGGATATCTTTCTGGATGCGGGACCGTTGCCGGACAAACAGGGGTCAACCGTGGTGCGGATTGTCAATGATAAATTGGAACTGATCCGGGAGGGAAAAGGAGACATAGAGACCCTGTTGATGTAACTGCCAGGAAATTTAGAATCGACGTCCCAACTTCGCTTACGAAACCCATAAAAAACTCAACAGAAAATTTTGGATGTCAGGGGGAATTGTTGCCCAAAATTTTGATTGCACTCTTTAAATAACTTGACATTCCACCAACTTGAGGAGCGTTAAGATGAAGGTTTATATTCTCTTTTATGCCGGATTGCTGCATTGTTTCCTGCTGGGATTGGGAAGAAATCTTCATGCTCAGCAAATTACATTTACGGATGTGGCGATGTTCAGCGGAATTGAGCACCATTATACCGGGAATTTTCTGGGCGGCGGGGTGAGCTTTTGCGATTTTAACAACGACGGCTACACGGATATCAACTTGAGCAGCGGGGCAGGGGAGTTGATTTATGTCTATGAAAATCAAAACGGTGTATTTACCAATATTGTGGGGCAGATGGGTCTCAGTGACACCCTGCAATCGGAAACCATCCTCTGGGCAGATTATGATAATGACGGCGACAAGGATTTGTTGATCACCAACTACCTGGGCAGCAATCGATTATACCGGCAGAGCGCCCCGGGGGAATTTACCGACGTAACCGCATTGGCAGGCATCTCCACCAACCCGTATGCAACCACGGCTGCCTGTTGGGCAGACTATAACAACGACGGTTACCTGGATTTATATATCGCAACCTACAGCGATGAGAGTGGGGTGGGATTGACGCCCAACTTGCTTTATGAAAACCAGGGGGACGGCACATTTGTGGAGGTCGGCGGAAGCGCCGGGGTTGCCGACTCCATACATCATCCCTTAGCAGCGGCTTTTCTGGATTACAACCGTGACGGCTGGCAGGACCTCTACATCGCTCATGATAAAAAAGAGGGCAATGTCTTATACCGAAACAATGGAAATGGCACGTTTAGTGATGTCAGTTCCTCTTCAGGTGCGGATTTGCATTTCGATTGCATGGGCATTGCCATTGGTGATTACGATAACAACGGCTTTCCCGATATTTACGTCTCCAATACCGACAGCGGCAATGGGTTACTGCAC
The DNA here is from genome assembly GCA_964471235.1 of uncultured Calditrichaceae bacterium. Taxonomy (GTDB): domain Bacteria; phylum Calditrichota; class Calditrichia; order RBG-13-44-9; family J075; genus CAYYGL01. Next base: position 2,914 of record CAYYGL010000009.1, on the reverse strand, counting down.
AACAACGGTGACGGCACTTTTACCGAGATAGCGGATTCCCTCGGCATTGCCGTGCATCGTATTTGCTGGGGAGTTAACTTCCTGGATTTTGATAATGACAGTGACCTCGATCTATACGTCTCCACTTCCCACGGCACCCCGGATAACTACAACGTTCTTTTCGAGAACAATGGGAATGGCACGTTTACCCGAACCAGCGGCAACGGGCTGGATACCGATACCTCGCATAGCTATGGTAATGCCATCGGGGATTTTAATAATGACGGCTTCTGCGATATTGCGGTCCTCAACACCAGCCCCACTTCTCTGTGGCAAAACAGCGGTAATAATAACCACTGGATCAAGGTATTCCTCCAGGGAACGGCAAGCAATCGAGATGGTGTTGGATGCCTCATCGAGCTGTTTGCGGACTCCTTGCACATTTTTCGTACCATGGAATGCGGCATCAGTTATCTTTCTCAAAACAGCTTTACCGTACCAATTGGGGTAGGGGAGAGGACCCAGATCGATTCCATTGTTGTCCACTGGCTTTCCGGAATTCGGGATGTTATCCGACATATTCCGGTGGATCAAACCATCACGATTGTGGAAGGGCAGGTTTCTTCGCTTGATGCAGCGGGGAGGGCTCCCACCGGCTTCGTGCTCTATCCGAATTACCCAAATCCTTTTAATCCCTCTACCAATATCGGATTTCGGATTGGGGGATTATTGGGAGGAACGGCCGGATTAGTGGAATTAAAGATTTACGACGTGTTTGGCAGGGAAGTCAGAACCCTGCTAAAGAACCATTTGATTCCCGGCACGTATGAGGTGCAATGGGACGGCAGGGACAATTTCGGAGCTCCGGTCTCAAGTGGTGTCTATTTTTACCAATTAAAAATGAATCGCGATGTGCAAGTGAGGAAGCTGTTGCTGCTCCGTTGAGGGATCTTCAACCTTCCAGTTGATGACGGATAATTTTTGCTTCTTTCATAAAAACCACATCTTCGCCGATGTTGGTGGCTAAATCACCCACCCGTTCCAGAGAACGGGCGATGCGGGCGGCTAAAAATCCTTGTTCCAGTTTAGCGCTGTCTTTTTTCAGGAACGAGATGGTCTCGGCAATCACTTTGTCGTAGTAATCATCGACGACATTATCCCGCCCACATACGTTCCGGGCTAACTCCGCATCCTGGTGAATGAAGGCATTGACCGCCTCGTGGAGCATCCGACAGGCGATATCACTCATCTCCGGAAAAAGCTTAAAAGAGGGCAGCGGTTTCTTGCCGGCTAATTTTGACACTGTCTGGGCGATGTTGACGGCATGATCCCCTATCCGTTCCAGGTCATTATTCATCTTCAATCCACCGACAATAAATCGTAAATCTATGGCAACCGGCTGCTGAAGCGCTAACAAGGTTAGAATGTTATCCTCAATCTTCACTTCCATTTGATCAATTCCTTTGTCGGAATCAATAATTTGCTGTGCTAACTGCACGTCCTGTTTTTCCAGCGCCCGGATGGATTGCCGGATGTTATGTTCCACCTCATTCCCCAAAAAAATCAGATCTTTTTTGATATTCTCTAACAGTTGATGAAATTTCTCTTTCATACGCTTTTTCCTGTCATTTTCCGGAGATAGGGTCGTTAGCCGAATCTCCCGGTGATGTAATCCTCGGTTAATTTTTCACCCGGGTTGGTGAAGATTTTTTTCGTCGAATCAAATTCGATTAATTCGCCCATCATCAGAAATGCGGTATAATCGGAGATACGCGCCGCCTGCTGCATGTTGTGGGTAACGATTACGATGGTATAATCTGCTTTCAGTTCCTGGATGGTTTCCTCGATTTTTCCGGTAGAGATGGGATCGAGGGCGGACGCCGGTTCATCCATTAAAATGATATCCGGTTTGTTTGCCAGGGTGCGGGCAATGCACAACCGCTGTTGCTGCCCGCCGGATAGGTCCAGGGCGGATTGATTCAGGCGATCTTTTACTTCTTTCCATAAATCCGCTTGTTGTAATGCCGAAACCACAAGCTCATCAAGCAATGCCCGGTCGGTTACGCCGTTTACTTTGGGACCAAATGCCACATTTTCCCGGATGGACATGGGAAAGGGATTGGATTTCTGAAACACCATCCCCACTTTTTTCCGAAGCTCTTCCAGACGGATGCCGTTTCGATAGATATCCTCTCCCTCGATGAGCACCTTTCCGGTCAGGTATGCACCGGGGATCAAATCGTTCATGCGATTAAAGCAACGCAGCAAGGTGGATTTACCGCAGCCGGAGGGTCCGATAAACGCCGTAACTTTCTTCACCGGAACCTGCAAATGAATGTCTTTTAGAGCATGGGTTTCCGGTGTATAATAAAAATCCAGCCCCTGCGTTTCTATGGCAATCGTTTCCCCTTCCCTGAATAACAGGGGATGAGCCGTTTCCGTTTTCATTTCCGCTAATGGCCGGTCGATCCTGGTTTCTTCCATAATGATATTTCCTGTCCCTAAATGTTGTGCCATCTATTAACCCGAACAATTCAGGTTAAAATGTGGCCGTTTTAAACTTCTTCCGTAATCGGTTGCGAAAATAAATGGCGAACAAATTAAGCATAACCACCAGTAATATCAAGAGCAATGCTGTGCTGTAGACCATCGGTTTAGCGGCTTCCACATTGGGGGATTGAAAACCGACGTCATAGATATGAAAGCCTAAGTGCATAAATTTCCGATCGAGATGGAAAAACGGAAAAGTCGCATCAAATGGCAGTTTGGGCGCCAGTTTTACCACGCCGGTAATCATGAGCGGGGCGACTTCCCCGGCGCCGCGGCTGATGGCTAAGATTATCCCGGTCAGAATGCCGGGCATGGCGTTGGGAAGCACGATTTTGCGGATCATCTGCCAGCGGGTGGCACCCAATGCCAGGGCACCTTCTTTATT
>CAYYGL010000008.1:0-46855 GCA_964471235.1 uncultured Calditrichaceae bacterium | reverse complement strand
CTTTAGCCTGGATAATCATTTTCCTGTTAAGCCAACTCCTCTCCGCCCAGCCCACCACCTGGCGGGCATTAGCCGACCGCATTCCCGGGGGGTTGGATGAACACCGCCTGCGCCACCTGGAACAGGATTGGCAGGTGGAAGCAGTAGAACCCAACCTGTTGAAAATGACCCACAAACTCACCGGCATGGTGAAGTATGTGGATATTACCAACCACACCGTAGATTTTAACAAGCTTGCCGCCAACCCCAATGTGCAGGTGATTGATTTGATTAATGTGGATACGACGCTGTATAATGACAAATATATCCGCCAGCAAAATATACTATTAGTAGGAGGTCTTGCAGGTTATCCACTTATAATTGGTGATTTCAACAATAATGCAATATTTGATTTTGCTGGCTCATATAAGATTCCGATTAATGCAGAGGCAGCACAAGCTGCAGTTGCGGAACTGCAAATAGACTCTACCTTTATGGTAAAAAAAATTTATCAAGATACAGTTATTGTTCCTCTTTCCTCTACTGATATGAATTATAATGGATTATTGGAACTTAATATTACCGATCCATTATTAACAATAGGTGGAGAGGCTTTTGCTAATTTTGAACAGTCACAACCGGATTCTTTTCCCAATATACGTCAATTTACTCACCGTACCTGGGAAGTTAGCGGAGAAGTTTCCCGGGAAGTTTTCACCGATCTGGACCAGGATGGTTATCAGGATGTGCTTTACAAAGGGGATGATTCCCTGCAGCCCAACAGCCACCAAATTTTCGTAGCGGAATATAAACCCGTTTCCCAAACAATGGAACGCGTTTTCGGGTATGTGCCCTCTCCGGATTGGCGCACTTCTCGGTTTAGTGTGGGAGATTTTGATGGGGATGGATTTCTGGAATTTGCCACCGGCAGTGTGACCGGGTGGGTTTACGTGGTAGAAAATATTGGCGACGACAATTACCAACCGACCTTTCAGGATACCGTATCAACCCCCAATGCATACCTGAACGCCCCTGCCAATGATATTGATGGGAACGGAAAAACTGAGTTTTTTCTGGGAGGTAGTTCGTTCTACAATGGGGTACCAGCAACTCGGATTTACTGGTTTGAAGCAAATGGGAATAACAATTATATCAAAAAACGAAGTTTCTTCTTGCTAGGTACCGATGTGTTGGGATTTGACATATTATTCGTTTATGATATAAACAATGACGGCATCGATGATCTGGTTTTTTCTTTTTCCTTTTCGGTGGTGATGCTGACTTGGAATCAAACCACCGAAGAATTTGATTTATACTATCTTGACTGGTGGGAAAATTATGACCAGGAAATTAACAGCATTACAATGTTCGACGTTTTCAATACAGGTTACCTCGATTTGTTCGTGTCTGTAACTGATATAGCAAACTCACCCCGCATAAAATCGTTCTTTTACCGATCCAATATCATAACAGGCATAGAAATTCCTATGCTTCCGCCTGAAAGTTTTCTTCTGCGACAGAACTATCCTAATCCTTTCAATAACAGCACGCAAATTAGATTCTATCTTCCCAAGCAGATAAACATTTCCTTAACGATTTATGACATAACCGGAAAGGAGGTGATACGTTTAATCAATGAAAAGAATTATACTCCAGGCGAACATGAGATTGCCTGGAATGGTACAAACCAAGCCGGAAAGGAGGTGAGCAGCGGCATTTATTTCTATGAGTTGAGAGCGGGGGATTTTAAGCAAGTAAAGAAAATGTTGTTAATTCAATAGCCAAAAGGAGCAAATCATGTTACACCGTTTTCTTCTGTTTGCTTTGACGTTGCTGTTTCCCATTTTCGGGTTTTCGCAGAGCAGCGACTGGCTTTCCACCATTAACCTGAACGTCTCAGTGAATAGCAGTGACAGGATTGATCTGTATACCGATAAAGATGGTAACCACATCATTGTGCAGAAATCCAACCAATTGGTTTATTATCTGTTCAACCCCACTGGGAACATTAATTCACAGTTCTGTGAGGGATAAAACAACGTTTGTGAGACTCAGCGGTTGATCCGGATTGTCTGAAAATGCTTTATCCGGCATTTCTGAAGGAGTGCCAGATAAGGCATTTTGTGTAAGAGGCAACGAATGTAAAAGCAACTTGCCTCGCCCCCTCCGACGTTTTGGGGCAGACTCTCTTCTGGCAAGCAAGGGGAGCAATTCCCCCTTCTCTTGCCAAGAGAAGGGGGACAGGGGGATGAGTTCAAAAACAGAGTAAAACCAAAAAAAGAGGGTTTAAACCATGCGAGCTATTACAGCTTTAGCCTGGATAATCATTTTCCTGTTAAGCCAACTCCTCTCCGCCCAGCCCACTACCTGGCGGGCTTTAGCAAACCGCATTCCCGGCGGATTGGAGGAACGCCGCCTGGGCCACTTAGAGCAAGACTACACCGTGGAAGAAGTAGAACCCAACCTGCTGAAGATGACCCATAAACTCACCGGCATGGTGAAGTATGTGGATATTACCAACCACACCGTAGATTTAAACAAGCTTGCCTCCAACCCTAACGTGCAGGTGATTGATTTGACCAATGTGGATACGACGCTGTATAACTGGAAGTATGTGAGGAAGAATATGTTTCCGATTGGCAACTTGGATGGTTATCCTATGGCTGTTGGGGATTTTAACAATAATGGACAACTGGATCTGGCGGGTTCATATAAGATTATTAACGACTTCGAGTTTGCCGACTGTGCCATTGCTGAACTACAGAATGACAGCACATTTGCCATTCAAAAAATCTATTTGGATTCCACTCAAATCGCCCTTCAGGGGACAGATGTAGATCTGGATGGATTGTTAGAGTTAAACCTAAAAAGAAATGCCCAGCATTTTGCCAATTATGAGCAAACCCATCCCGATTCTTTCCCCGATAGCCTCATGTTTCTGCACCGCATGTGGGAATTCGGCGGACAGGTGGCTTCGGAAACCTTTACCGATCTGGATAACGATATCTACACCGATGTGCTTTATGTAGGAACCGATTCCTCTCAACAGTGCTGTCATCAGGTATTTGTGGCGGAATATGATACCTCCACCGGTGATTTTAAAAGAAGGTTCGGAGTAATTCCGTCGCCGGATTGGATTGTTTCCGGCTTCAGTGTGGGAGATTTTGACGGTGACGGATTTAAAGAGTTTGCTACGGGCAGCGGGGCGGCTTTCAGCCATGTCTATATTTGGGAAAACACCGGTAATGACAGCTATACCCAGGTGTATGTGGATACCCTGACCACCGGCAATGCCTATATGACAACTACCACTAACGATATTGACGGCAACGGAAAGATCGAGTTTTTTGTGGGCGGAAGCAGTTTTTATAACGGCGTTCCGGCCTCGCGGGTGTACTGGTTTGAAGCCAATGGCAATAATCAATACACCAAAGTACGGAGCATCTTCATGTTGGGAACCGATGTACTGGGGTTTACGGAATTATACAGTTATGATATAAATAGCGATGGGATAGATGATCTGGTCTTTTCCTTTTCCTTTTTGATTGTGATGCTCATCTGGAATCCTGCCACCCAGCAGTTTGATATTTATTACGTCGATCAGTGGGAGAATTATGATCAGGAAATTCATAGTCTTAATATGATTGATGTATTCAGTAGTGGTAATTTAAATTTGTTCGTCAATATAGCAGACTATTATACTCCGCCCACTGTTCGCACTTATCTCTATACACTCAAGGTTACTACTGGCATTCAAAATACTTCGCCAATTATTGCTCAATTTTATTTATATCAAAATTATCCCAATCCTTTCAACCGCAGTACGCAAATAAGTTTTTATATCCCCATGCGGGAAAAAATTGCATTGAAAATCTACGACCTTTTTGGAAAGGAGGTGAAAACGGTAATAAATGAACAGTATTATGCTCCCGGTGAGCATACCATTAAATGGACAGGTCTAAATAACGACGGAAAGGAGGTGAGTTCTGGAATCTATCTCTATGTGTTGCAAGCCGGAAGCCGGAGGGAAGTTCGTAAAATGCTTTTGATCAAGTAATCTAACAAAACAAGGAGATAATCATGCGTAAGCAAATGATTCTCATGGCAGCATTCTGGCTGCTGATCCCAATTTGGGGATACTCTCAAAGCAGCAACTGGCTTTCTACCATTAACTTGAACGTCTCGGATGACTGGTATGGTTTGTCAGGCAACTCCAAAACTCCGTTAGGAGTGTGATGTTAATAGTCAAGGGTATATATACCAATCATCCAAGAACTCCGTAGGAGTGACATGTTCACCGAGACCGGGAGAACCCACATGCCAATGCAACATATCACTCCTCCGGAGTTCCGCTCGGATGTAATCGAACATTTTCTATTAACATCCCATCCCTGACGGGATTAGGTGGGATGTTGGCTATCCCCGCTCATGTCATGTAAGAGGCAACGAATAAAAGCAACTCACCCCCGGCCCCTCTCTTGGAAAGAGAGGGGAGCAATTCCCCCTTCTCTTGCCAAGAGAAGGGGGACAGGGGGATGAGTTCAAAAACAGAGTAAAACCAAAAAAAGAGGGTTTAAACCATGCGAGCTATTACAGCTTTAGCCTGGATAATCATTTTCCTGTTAAGCCAACTCCTCTCCGCCCAGCCCACCACCTGGCGGGCATTAGCCGACCGCATTCCCGGGGGGTTGGATGAACACCGCCTGCGCCACCTGGAACAGGATTGGCAGGTGGAAGCAGTAGAACCCAACCTGTTGAAAATGACCCACAAACTCACCGGCATGGTGAAGTATGTGGATATTACCAACCACACCGTAGATTTTAACAAGCTTGCCGCCAATCCCAACGTGCAGGTGATTGATTTAACCAATGTGGATACGACGCTGTATAATTGGAAATACAGAAAACAGGAAGAGCTTCTTTTAGTCATCGGTGATTTAGGGTATCCAATAGTAATCGATGATCTTAATGGAAACGCGAAATTAGATTTCTCAGGAGAATATAAAATAAATATTAATTCACAACCGGCAGATGCGGCTACTATCGAATTTCAAAATGATTCCATATCTACGTTGCAAAAAATCTATACAGATTCAACGGTGGTTCCCATTGGGACCTCTGATATGGATAACGACGGGTTAAATGAGTTAAACTTTCTTCTCGTTGGCGGTAAATTTGTAGATAACTTTGAGAGTTCACATCAGGATTCATTTCCTGAATTATTCACTTTTCGATATCCAGAAATTTCATTTAATACCGGAATCTTCTTTCCCTTGTTATGCAATTTGGATGATGATGAATTTCAAGATGCTATTTTTGTTGCGGGTGATACTTCCTATAGCTGTATTTATGCTATCTATATTTCAGAATACGACGACTCCATAGGCGTTATGCGTGGAAAAAGAAAGCTTTGTCCCACTGACTGGTATGTATCTGGCTTTAGCATCGAAGATTTTGATCAAGACAATTTTTTGGAATTTTCAACTGGCAGTATTAGTGGACACATTAATGTTTTTGAAAATTTGGGAAATGACAACTACCAAATGACCTTTTCAGATACAATATCTGCCCCCAATGCTTACCTGAATACAAAAACAAATGACATAAACAACAACGGCAAACCTGAATTTTTCATTGGTGGAAGCGCTTTTTACAACGGAGTGCCTGCTTCCCGTATTTACTGGTTCGAGGCATCCGGAAACAATACCTACCAAAAGGTTCGCAGTATCTTTTTGTTAGGCACCGATGTTCTGGGTACCACCGAACTCTATGCCCATGATGTAAACGGAGATGGAATAGACGATCTGGTGTTTTCTTTCTCTTTTTCTGTGGTCATTCTAATATGGAATAATTCCAACCAACAGTTTGATCTGTTTTATTATGATTTTTGGGAAAATTTTGATCAGGAAATTCAGAGCATCAGTGTGTATGACTTATTAGGTAATGGAATACCGGATTTATTTGTAAGTGTGGTTGACATCGGCAATCCTCCAATGGATAAATCTTTTCATTACCGTTACAGCGAACCTACAGGAATCGTATTTCGGAATAAGGATATCTACAGAGACTTCGAGTTAGAACAGAATTTTCCCAATCCATTCAATGGTTCGACAATTATACCTTTTTCCATGAACAAAACCGAAACAATTACTTTGGTAGTTTATGACATAACCGGAAAGGAGGTGATAAAACCTGTTAAAGACCAATTATATAACCCCGGTCATTACAAAATAACCTGGGATGGAAAAGACGAAACTGGAAAGGAGGTGAGTTCCGGAATATATTTCATCATGTTAAAATCAAGAAGAAGTAGACAATTAAAAAAAATGTTGTTTATCCAATAACGTAAAGGAGAAAGCCATGAAGAAATTTTTTGTCTTGTTGACAAATCTCTTTTTAATATGCCCGTTATATATTTTTTCACAGAGTAGCAACTGGAATTCTACAATAAATTTGAATGTAACTGTTAGCAGCAGTGACCGGATTGACTTATTTACTAACAAGAACGGACACCATGTTATTGTACAAAAATCAAACCAGCTTACGTATTATCTTTTCAGTGCAACTGGAAATCAAATTCGTTCTTCAGTGATAGACAATTTAACAGAAAATCCTCGCTTGAGTGGCATTGCGGGCTTTCAGGATACAGTTTACATTTGTTACAAAAATGGAGGGAATATTAAAACTAAACGTACAACAAATAGTGGGATTACATGGAGTTCGCTCTCGGATATAAACCTTCCTAATTCTAATAGCAATGGTTTGGCGCTTTGGGTTGATGCTAACGGTTTGCATATTGCCTATTCCGCTTATGATTCTCAAAATTCGGAGTATAACACATTTTATCAACGGCATCCTAACAGAGTTGGTAGTTGGACCGACTTCAAACAGGTCACCGATGAAGCAGGCGACGCCGGCGGCTTTCCCAGCGTCACTACCTCCGCCAACCGGGTGCACGTGGCCTTTACCGATGGCGATTATCAAGACCCGGTCGGAAATCATGATCTTGCCAAAACCCGCGACCGGTATAACGGAACCTGGCAAAATTCCCAACAGATTTTCAATGATGCCGCCCGGGGGATGGTGGTCGCTACCTCCTCCAAACTCCATGGATTCTATTATGACTATGTTGCCGGATGGGGCTTTTTTTATTATGATTTATATTATATCAACCGTGACCTTGGCAGCAACACCTGGTCATCTCCACAACTTCTGCAATCCTACAGTGTTGACCCCGGCGTTTCCCCGGTGGATATGGCCGTCACTGCTGATGACCGCCTCCATATTGTTTCCACCGATAAAGAATACCGGGTATGGCAAAATAGCTGGTCTTCGGTTTTTACCTTCACCTCCGACCTCTTTGCTGACAATCAACAGATAGCCGCCAACAGTAACGATGTGTATGTGATCTGGAATACCGGTTCCACCATCAAACTCCGTCAGCGGGATTATGCCCCATTGGCGCCAGCCAACTTAACCGTTACCACCAGCGCCAACAACCACCCCCTGCTATCATGGGATGCCAACAATGAGGCGGATTTGAATAACTACAAAATTTACAAGAAAAAAGGCAATGGCGGCTGGAATTTTCTGAACACCTCGGATGCAACAACGTATGAAGATGACCAGGAAACCGTGGTCCGAATCCCAGAGGCAAATGCCGTTAACGCTTATTACAAGATCACTGCAACAGACCTGAGCGCAAATGAGTCAGCATACTCCAACACGGTTTCGATTGTAGTTACCGGACCGCCCGGGTTTAAAATCGGGATGAATGGTGAACCAACAGCTGGAATTCCCCAATCCCTGCAACTGTTGCAGAACTATCCCAACCCGTTTAATCCCTCTACCAACATTGCCTTCTACCTCCCGGAAGCAGCGCAGGTGGAGGTGAGCATTTACTCCCTGACCGGGGAAAAAGTAATCACATTATTAAACGGCTACAACGAGGCGGGCACCTACCAGGTATCCTGGGATGGCAAAGATGCACAAGGCAATCCGGTGGGTTCCGGAATCTACCTCTATCAACTGAAAACCGGGGAGAAACGGTTGATGAAGAAAATGATCCTGATAAAATAAACTGCCTGCCGTTTTTCAGGAAATCAATGGGGCTGGTCACCACAATAATTTTCCCGACGACAGGCAGATAAGTTGTGCCCCGGGCGCTTCATTGGGTTCGGGGCTTTCTTTTCATCATTTTGCAACAAAAATACCTAAATCCTGCATTAAAAACAAGGGTGGATTTGGTCTCATCGAATTTTTTCCATAATTTCTTTCCCCTTAACAAAATACCGGAAATTCGGAAATACTCCCACAAAACCCCCTCCAAAATATTTATCCGTAAAAATTTGTTCCGTTGCCCGGAAAATGATATATTTTATCGAAAAACGCAGCGAAAGACATATAGGCAACAAAGGAGAAAAATGTGAAACATCAACATCCCCTACTTTTATTTATTCTGTTATTAACCGGGATGGTCTGGCTTTCCTGCTCGTCCGTCAAAGTTGCCACCCGGTTTGACCCGGCGGCAGATTTCTCCCACTACCGTACTTACAAATGGCTGCCGAGAAAACCCATGGGACCTTCCGCCCGAATGCGCAAATTAACCCCGGTCGAGCAGCAAATTATTGCCGATGTGGAGCGGGAACTGGCGGCAAAGGGAATGCAGAAGCTCGTCAAAGGAGAGCCGGATTTGTGGGTCACCTATCACATCCGGGTGAAGGATAAAATCGATGTGAATCACTATGGCTACCGTTACTGGCGGCACGGTCCCCGCGGCCGGGTGGTGGAAGTGCATCGCTACAAAAAGGGCACCATCGTCATCGATTTAATCGACCGCCAGGCAAAGCAACTGGTCTGGCGCGGCTGGGCAAGCAGTGTGCTCAACCATCCGGGGGAGGTAACGGAGAAAATCGATCGGGCACTCCATAAGCTGTTCCGGGAATTTCCGCCCCATTAGCCTCATGGGTAATACAGAGTGGGAAGCCGGAAACTTTTTTTTTCAAACATAACATCCGGATAGCAACAGACCTGATTGCCACTTAATGAGTGGATAATCGAAGGGATAAGAACGAACTGAAAAATTCATTATATCCGTAACCACCCAGGTTGTTTAGATGCCAGGGCAAGGGCTTACAGCAGTTTGCTTAACCGCAGCGAACGCAATGAGTGCTACGTTTTGAGTAGGCTCTATCTTTGCGGCCGTCGCTCCGTCGCGGTGGGGAACCTTACGGTAAAACGGCACATTCCGGATCAAAGCAAAGCAAATTTAAAATGATACACTCCGGAAAATGCTCTCATCAATAGTTTACCCAGGGACCGGTTTTGTTCTCTTATCTACCTGGGTTGTTACAGATAACGGGTAAATTTGGGATTTTTAAAAGAATTTCGTAAATTCCGGCTGGATGAATCTGTTAATTGTTTAAAATCTCAACTTCAAGAACAGGTGAATTGGTTGGCTTTTTTTAACTGATTATCTCCTCAAGCCTCCTCCCATTGCCAGTTCAAGGGATACCATCAATTGTTGAATGAGGCATTGCGTCCTGCTACCGGGGTTATCTAACCGGTAAAAAATACATTGAGAAAATTGACAGGAGTTTTTTTTCATTACAAATCGATGTTTACCGGGTTCCCGGGATAGGGTGAACCGATTAGCCGCCCCAATAACCGGATTCCACGACATGATGAAAGATAACCGGGAGATACGAATCGGGAACCTTGAACAGTGAACCTCATCACCTGAGGGGTTATTCCAAATCAATTCAATTAACACAGGAGGTCTTCAGATGGTAGGATTTTTTCCACGAGTTGTTTCATATTTCATTCTGATTCTGGCATTTGCCTTCATGGGGTTACCGGAAGCGATGTATGCCCAGGGTGTCACCAAGGCATCGATGAGCGGTATTGTGACCGACAAAGATGGACATCCGCTGGTCGGCGCCAATGTGGTAGCGGTGCATGAACCCAGCGGTACCCGCTACGGTGCCGGCTCCCGGGAAAACGGGCAGTATAATATCTTTAATATGCGGGTAGGCGGTCCGTATACCATCACCGTATCCTACGTGGGATATAAAGAAGAATCCAAATCCGGAGTATACCTGCGTCTGGCACAGGATACCCGCATTGATTTTTCCCTTGCCGAGCAGGCAGTTGCCGGGGAAGAGGTAATTGTAGAAGCCGAGCTGGATGAAGTGCTCAACAGCGGTAGAACCGGGGCGGCTACTTTTGTGAACCCGCAGGAAGTTGCCGAAATGCCTTCCATTAAACGCAGCACCCGTGACCTGACTCGTTTAGACCCTCGCAGCGACGGTAATTTCAGTTTTGGCGGTCGCAACTGGCTTTACAATAATATTTCCTTAGACGGCTCGTATTTTAACAATCCCTTTGGGCTGGATGATCCTGCTCCGGGCGGGCAAACCAATGCCGAACCGGTGCCGTTCGATGCCGTGGAACAGGTGCAGGTCTCCATTGCCCCCTTTGATGTACGGCAGGGCGGCTTTACCGGCGCCGGTATCAATACCGTCACCAAAAGCGGGACCAATCAACTAAAAGGCTCTGTTTACAGCTTCTACCGTAACGAGAATTTATTGGGCAACGATGTGCGTGGCAATCCGGTTATCGCCAACCCGGACTTATCCTTTAATCAATCCGGGTTTACCCTTAGCGGTCCCATCATCAAAAACAAGCTGTTCTTCTTTATCAATGGCGAGATAGAACGGCGGGATGACCCGGGAACCAATTTTGTAGCCGACCGCGACGGCAATGTGGTTTTCGGAGAATCGCGGGTTAGCGCCGCCATCATGGATTCCATCCGAAACCGGATGATGAACGTTTATAACTACGATACCGGACCTTACGAAGGCTTCATCCACCAGACCGATAACGATAAATTTCTGATCAAACTGGATTGGAATATCAATGACAACAATAACTTAAGTTTTCGCTATAACTTTCTGGATGCCCGCCGGGATTTACCCCCACACCCTTTTGTGCTCAGTTTCAACAACACCGGGCGCGGTCCCAACGAAAACAGTCTTCCCTTCCGAAATTCCGGTTATCAGATGAACAACGAATTAAGCTCCTTTGCCCTGGAAGTAAATAGCAGGGGTGGGAAATTTGCCAACCGCTTCTTTGTCAGCTATAACCGTTTCCGGGATTTTCGCAAACCGTTCAGCGAAGATTTCCCCACTATCGAAATCGGTGAAGGCGGGGTAACCTACACCACTGTAGGGCATGAGCCGTTTTCCATCCATAACATTTTAGACCAGGATGTCTGGCAGTTTACCGACAACTTCAGTTATTTTGCCGGAAAGCATGTATTTACCCTGGGTTCCACTTTCGAAAGCTATTCCTTTTTCAACTCATTTAATATTTTCCGCCACGGGTTGTTTTTCCTGCCCTATTTTCTGGATTTCGAAGGAGACGGCATTCCCAATGGCAGTACGTTTTCCAGTCTGGATGAATTTTTCCGGGAAACCGACCCGGACAGCGCCATCGATTTCCGGGGGATGATCGGTTCCGGACCGTTTAAAGGGGAAAATATCGATGTGGGGCAGTTAGCCTTTTATGCCCAGGATGAATACATGGTGAGCAGCACATTCAGCCTGACCTACGGTTTACGGGTCGATTTTCCCATCTACTTTACCAACCCGGTGGACAATCCCTTTTCCCGCTCCCTGACTGCGCTGGATGAGAACGATAATCCTGAGAAGGTTGATCAGAGCAACCTACCCGGCGCGACGCCGCTGTTCTCCCCCCGGGTGGGTTTCAACTGGGATGTCACCGGTGATCGCGCCACTCAGCTGCGCGGCGGCACCGGCATTTTTACCGGACGGGTCCCCTTCGTCTGGATTGGAAATGTGATCTCCAATCCCGGCGCCAATCCCAATCTCTTTCCGGCGGCAGATCCGATTATGACTTCCAAGGATGCCACCCTGATGCAATCGTTTGACTTAAACGCCATGGACCCCAATTTCAAATGGCCCCAGGTATGGACGTCCAACTTAGCCATCGATCACAAACTGCCGGGAGATGTTTTAGGAACATTAGAATTGATTTACGGTAAGGATATCAATGCGGTCTTCATGCGCAATGCCGACCTGGTGAAACCGGTGCGCACCCTGCCCGACGGCAGACCCTACTTCGGCGGCTTCGGGAACAACGAACTCAATCCCGACGGCGGCGCCGGGATTTATGTGATTGATAACACCAGCGATGGCTGGAATTTCAACCTGACCGCCCAGTTACGCAAACGTTTTCCCTTTGGCTTGAATGCAACCTTATCTTATAGTTTCCTGGAAGCGAAAAACAAATTAAAATCCACCGAAATTGCCAGTGTGTTGTGGCAAAACCAGCCGGTGAAGGGCGATCCCAATAACCCGGAACTCAGTTATTCCGAGTTCGGACCCCGTCATCGCTTTGTGGGCGGCGCTACTTATACTCACAAATGGTCAAAGAACACCGCCACCCATTTCGGCTTATTTGTAGAGGTGGCAGAAGGGAACCGATTTGCCGGCGCTGGCGGGAATCGCTATTCCTTTATTTACTCAGGAGACGTCAACGGCGATGGGCAGGGCGGCAACGACCTGATCTACATCCCCAACGATAAAAACGATATCGTTCTTTCCAGCACCGATGAAAACGGGAATTTCTTTAAATCGGTGGATGACCAGTGGAATGCCCTGAATGCCTTCATCGAACAGGATGATTATCTTCGTTCTCACCGGGGACAGATTGCCGATCGCTTTGGTGCATTGAACCCCTGGTTCAGCGATATTGACCTGCGGGTCCTGCAGGACTTCTCCCTGAACATGGGGGGGAAGCGCCATACCTTCCAAATCAGTCTGGATGTGCTGAACGTGGCAAATCTGCTGAACTCCGATTGGGGGGTGCGGAAAGTTGCCTCACCGGCGGCAACCTCTCCCTTAAAACTGGTCGGTTTTGATGCCAATGGTGCCCCGGAGTTTAATTTCATCGGTCCGAAAAGCACGTTTGTAGATGACCCCAGCGAATTGTCCCGCTGGCGAGCTCAGTTGGGGCTGCGCTATTTCTTTGACTAACCGAACCGGGGCCCGATAACCATTTTTCTCCTTCCCCGCCCCGGCTGCGGGAGGGAGTGAACACATTAATGAAAGAAGCCTCCTGATGCGATTGTCAGGAGGCTTCTTTTAAAAACAACAAGCCAGAAGAATACGACTGTAACGACTCAGGTTGATATACCGCAACGAACGCAACGTTCGCAACGAACAGATGTTTATCTCTTTCACGTTGCGGCTGCCGGCCCATATCCGTTGCGATCATTGCGGTAAAGAAAAAGTTTTGATGAAAAAAACAGATTCCTACTGGAATTCTTTCTTATTTACGTCCTAAATAGCTATTACCTGAGTAGTTACATACGGCTAAAAAAAATTGCCAGACCTTTACTGCAAAATCCCGGTTCTTTTGGAAACGACACATCATGAATAATCCGCAACACATTCAACCCTACCGGACCGATACTTACCCCATCCGTTCTTATTGGGTAGATGCCAACCGGCGGGCAAAAATAACGGCGATTTTGAATTTCTTCCAGGAATCTGCCTGGCATCACGCTGAGCATCTCGGTGTGGGATTTGAGGCGTTTCTTTCCCGGCACTTGATATGGGTGTTATCCCGCCTACAAGTTCGCTTTTCCCACCTACCGCGCTGGGGAGATGAGATTCGCCTGCGCACCTGGCCCTCGGGACGAGACCGCCTGTTTTGTTATCGGGATTTTCAGGTGATTTCCGCCGGAGAGGAAATTCTTTGCGAAGGAACTTCTACCTGGTTTGCGGTGGATATCGCCAACCGTCGCCCCCAACCGACGAACCGCTACTTTAACCTGCCGCTGCCGGAAAAAATGACACCCGTGTGGGATCATTGGGCGCCTAAATTGCCCCCGGCATCCGGCAAAGCAATTGTATATCATCACCGGGTTAGCTGGTATGATCTCGATGTCAACCAACACACCAATAATGTTCGTTATGTGGAGTGGATGCTGGACAGTTTACCCGACGATTTTCCGGAACATCACCGCTTGATGGAATTGCAGATAAACTTTATGGCGGAATCCACCCGGGGAGATGAAATTGCAGTTTGCCTTACGGAAACATCATCAACGGAGATATATTTTGAATTGCTCCGGGAAGATAATCGACAAAGCATCTGTCGTGCTCGAACCATTTGGAGCAAACATTCCCGCTAATCACCGGAATCGGTATTACGAAAAAATAAAACCGAATTCTTCCATGTTTCGCTTTATCCGCAGCACCCTCAGCCCCGGGGCATATCACGGTACCGGGAAAAAACCGCCTTTTTTTGAAGGCTGGTACTTCAAGCTGGTTAATTCTTCGGCAACCGAGCGTTTTGCCGTTATCCCCGGGGTGTTTGTGGCATCCGATTCGAAGCAATCGCAAGCCTTCGTGCAGTTTTTTGATGGAGCTCGGGGCGAGGTCATGGTTTTTACTTACCCGCTGAATGCTTTTGCCTATAAACCCTATCGTTTGGATTTTTCCATCGAATATAACCGCTTCACAGACCGGTCCATCGACTTAAACCTCAGGAATGATCACCTGAGTATCAGTGGTAAGATTGTTTTTAAAGAAATGGTACCCTGGGAAGTTACCCTGCGTTCACCGGGCATTATGGGCTGGTATGCCTGGGCGCCCTTTATGCAGTGCTATCACGGGGTGGTCAGCCTGGATCATGCTCTTGAGGGAAAATTGCAAATCAATGACCGGGAAATTGATTTTTCCAACGGACGGGGATATATTGAAAAAGACTGGGGCAAAGCATTTCCCTCCGCCTGGGTATGGCTGCAGAGCAATCATTTCAGCGCCCCCGGCACCAGTCTTACCGCCTCGGTCGCCATCATCCCCTGGATTCGCGGTTCCTTTCCGGGGTTTATCATTGGTTTGTGGCATAAAAATCATCTCTATCGCTTTGCCACCTATACCGGGGCAAAAATGGTAAGATTGGATATTGGGGACAACGAGTTACTCTGGATAGTGGAGGATAAAACCCACCGGCTGGAAATACAGGCAAGGGGGTCGGATAAAGTAGGGATGCTGCATGCCCCGTCCACGCAGGGAATGACCCGGCGAATAGCGGAAACATTGGACGGTGAGGTGCACGTGCGTTTGTTCTCGAATGGCAAGTTCGTATTGGAAGACCATGGCAAACATGCCGGTATGGAACTGGTGGGCGATTTGAAACGACTGGTGGAGATGTGGGAGGCGAAAAAATAGGTGCCATGCCAGAAGGAATTATGCTAAATAGTATTTGATTTTCCACAAAGTTTAATCGCCCGTAACTACTCAGGTTGATATACCGCAACGAATGCAATGAACAGATGTTTATCTCTTTCACGCTGCTGCTGTCACGCATCCGCTACAATTATTGCGGTAAAGAAAAAGTTTTGATTAAAAAACAGATTCCTACAGGAACTCTTTCTTATCTACGTCCTGATTAGCTACTACCTGAGTAGTTACCATTGCCCTTTAAATATTTCCGGAATAAAACTTACAGAAACGTACCATCTCAGGCATCAGGGAAACCCAATGAAGCACGCCCTCCAACATAAAAAAGAAGCCTACTGGTTTTACCGTTTCCTGTCGGTCTTCTATGATAACTATGTGAATCCTTTTTTCTGGACGGAGCAGATGCGGAATCAAGCACTCCGCCTGGCAAAGTTGGATCATCCCGATTTAACAGTGCTGGATGTGGACGCCGGCACCGGGTTTACCACTCTCGGTATCGTTCAACAGGTCAATCCGCAAAACGTCACTCTAATCGATCAGAGTCCGCATCAATTGGCAAAAGCGCGCCAGAAGGCAAACTTGCGGAAATGCACCTTCTTAGAAGGCGATGCCGAGATGCTTCCGTTTTCCGACCACATGTTTGATCGCTACATCTCTGCCGGAAGCATCGAGTACTGGCCTGATCCCCAAACCGCCATTCGAGAAGCCTTTCGGGTGTTAAAACCGGGTGGCATTGCCCTGGTGATCGGTCCCCTGCGCCCGGAGAATCGGCTGGCGCGCTGGCTGGCAGACACCTGGATGCTCTTCCCCGCCGAGGAAGACTACTGGCAATGGTTTCAACACGCCGAATTTGAAAATATTCGGCGGAAATATGTTCGCCCCCACTGGATGACCGAGGAAAAATACGGAATTGCCATCTCCGGAATAAAACCGGGAAAGCCATCTCAACCACTGAGGCCGACAGCACCTCCCCCGGAACTTACAGAGCAAGTGTCATTCAGCCGACGGGCAATATTTTTATTTCGGTTATTGGTAGGAATGCTCAGCGGGTTTATGTTCATCCCCGTTGCTCTCTATGGTTATACCCGGGGATACCTGCCTGGCAAGATGGGAAAATCCCCGCCGAAGGAGAATACCCCCCTGACCCGCCAGCAGCTAACCGGTATATTAATTTCGCTTGCTTTTTTTCTCACCATGATTATTTTTTTAGTAGTGCGTTATCGTTGAGCCCCTATATTCAACCGGAGCTTACATCTAAATCAGGTGCATTTGGGTGAGTGTACCCCCGGGGAAATGGTCACCCGAAACGTTACAGAGAAATTCACCCGGTTTCGCAAAGCCCTAAAAGGCACACCAAGCCCGGTAAAGGTTCGGACTCCTCGATGAGCCCCGGAAAATATACGATAACTCAATATCGGGAAAATCCATTAGCCATGAGTTACCTGAACCAAAATATCCGCCAATTTTACGACGCCTCGACCTCCTTATGGGAGAAAGTGTGGGGCGAACACATGCACCACGGGTATTATGGCATCAACGGGGATGTGAAAAAAGACCATCTTCAAGCGCAGGTGGATTTGATTGAGGAATTGCTGCGCTGGGGGAATGTCACCGGTGCGAAGTACATTCTGGATGTGGGATGCGGCATTGGCGGCAGCGCCCGTTATCTGGCAAAGAAATTTGGTGCGGAAGTGGTGGGGATTACCCTCAGCCCGGTGCAGGCAGAGCGGGCAAAAACACTCACCCGGGCATCCGAGGTTTCTCAACCGCTCCTGTTCATGGTCGAAGATGCCCTTACCCCCTCTTTTCCCCCGGCTTCCTTCGATCTGATATGGTCACTGGAAAGCGCTGAACACATTCCCCGGAAAAGCCGGCTTCTCTATAATTGGTTCACCCTGTTAAAACCGGGCGGTAAAGTGTTAATGGCAACCTGGTGTCATCGTCCCATCCCACCGGAACTCACCGCTTCCGAACAGCAATTCTTAGAGCGCATTTATTCCGCCTACCAGTTGCCTCCCTTAATTTCGCTTGAAATGTACGGTGCCCTGATGGAAGACATCGGATTTACCGAAGTCGAGACCGCCGACTGGAGCAAAGCAGTGGCGCCCTTCTGGAACGCGGTGTTCAAATCTACCCTGAATCCGGTTAACTGGATAAGAATACTGCGTTCCGGAAAAATCACCCGGCAAGGTGTGAAGACCATCCGGCAAATGAAACAGGGCTACAAATCGGGTTTAATCCGCTTCGGGGTGGTGCAAGGAGTAAAAAAATGAAAAAGCTAAAAGCCTTCTGGTGGTTTACCCGCCCACACACTGTTTTCGGCACCATCACCAGTGTTATTGCCCTGTATATCATTGCTTATGTGCATACCGCACCAGCGGAGTGGAAACCGCTTACCCTACTGATAACCCTGCTAAGCTGCCTGGGGGCTAACATTTATATTGTGGGATTAAATCAGTTAACCGATCTGGAAATCGACCGGATCAACAAACCGGATTTGCCGCTGCCTGCCGGGGAGTTTACCCGCCGGGAAGCCCGGGCTATCATCCTTACCGCATTGGTCTTCTCCCTGTTAACAGCTCTCACCCAGGGGGTTTTCCTGACCATCACCGTGGTCATCAGCCTGCTTATCGGAACCGCTTATTCCCTGCCCCCCTTGCGACTGAAGCGCTTTCACTTTTGGGCGGCTGCCAGCATTTTTACGGTTCGCGGTGTGGTGGTCAACATTTTCCTCTTTTTGCACTTTCAGTACTTCTTTAGCGGCGCGGTGGAAATTCCACCCCATATCTGGCTGTTAACGGGCTTTATATTCGGTCTCAGCCTGGTGATCGCCTGGTTTAAAGACATTCCCGATATGACAGGGGACCGCCAATTTCAGATTATCACCCTCACCCTTCGATTGGGTGCCGGAACCGTGTTCCGATTGGGATTGGGAGTCCTGACATTGCTGGTGTTTAGTTTGCTGATTTTAGCGTTCACGGATTTAACCGGATTAAACACCTCCCTGCTTGCCGTGTGCAATCTGGTAATTCTGTCGTTTTTGTTGATCAAATCCCGTCATATCCAACCGGCTTCACGGGCCGCCATGAGCCACTATTATTTGCTGCTGTGGGGCGTTTTTTACCTGGAATATCTCGTATTCGCCAGTGCCGCGATATTCTGCTGATGCTCAATGCCTCTCAGAATTTTCAGGGTGCCGAAAAAACATCGCTGAAAAAATTCTTAGCAATTGATTTGCCCCAGCTCATCGGTTAAATTTTGCCGGTCATTGGAGATGGCTTAGCCACCGTAGCTCAACTGGTAGAGCAGCTGATTCGTAATCAGCAGGTTAGCGGTTCAAGTCCGCTCGGTGGCTCTTTTTTTATGGACGCATGGTGGGAGATCAGTAAGTCAGTGAATCAGTGAATCAGTGGCGAAAACGGTCAGGGAGTCTCTTTCCGGACCGAGCTGAACCCTCCTCCGAATGCCCTGATGTTACCGGGATTTCTCAATAGCGTCCAATTCCACAACACCCCTTCCTACACATTATTTCTATTCTCATTTCAGGTGAACGTATCCTGCCTTACAGTTTTTGCCCTGAGTAAGGCTCAAATTTAGTTGTTAAAATCGGTTCTAAAATACGGCAAAGCGGTTAGCGAATTGTTGCAGCAGCTCCTTTCTCGGAAGCAAGAAATAAAAAACAATCACAACTCACATCAGAAACGTTTGCCATGGAACACAGATAACGCGGTTGATGCAGAGTCTCACGGATTTTTTCCCAAAATAATTCTAAAGCTTCCGTGAGCATCATTGTTCTCCGTGTTTTCCGCGGTCTTTTTCAGCCACAATGTCGTTTCCAAAATTTTTATGGTGTATCATCAACCGTTCATTACCATGCAACAGATGCTACCTTGCCGTGTTCCTTTACGAAACATTCTGATAACCCAAAATGCCTGATAACCGACCGGAGACATCATGAAAAAATATCTACAATTCATATCAATAGTTTTGATGCTGCTCCAATATACTTACGCCCAGCCGGCAGTAGGGGACTCTGCACTGGATTTTAACCTGCCGGATACCAACGGAACGTTTTTCCAGTTGGATGACTTTGCCGGCAACATTGTCCTGTTCAATTTTTTTGCCTCCTGGTGTATCCCCTGCCAGCAGGAAGCCCCCCAGGTGGAGTCGGAAATCTGGCAGGCGTTCCAGGGGCAGAATGTGATGGTGGTGGGCATTAGTGTGGCGGATTCGGTTTTCCAGATCCGAAACTTCGTAAACCTTACGGGCATCACCTACCCCATCCTGCGTGACCGCGACGGTTCTTTTTTTACCGAATATGGTTTTGTTTTCTTCCCCGCCAATGTGCTGGTAAACGCCCAGGGTACTATCGAATTCGTGGAAGAAGGATTTAACATCCCGCTTTTTGTGCAGATAATTGACAGCCTGCTCAATTTGACAGCAATAAACGACGGGGAGGCGCCCCAACAACTGCCCGGAAATTTCGAGTTGCTCGGTCCCTATCCCAATCCCTTCAACAGCACGGTTCGGATTCAATTTCGGGTCAATAAGCCCGGGCGTTTTTTTCTGAAACTATACAATATCACCGGGCAGTTGGTGCAACAACAGCAGGAATTCTTTTCAAACGGAATTCAGGAAATCCCCATCGAAATGAATGGCTTTGCCAGCGGGGTGTATTTATTTTCTCTCTCCGATGGAAATCAGGTAAAGGTGGGTAAATTTGTGCTGCAGAAGTAGAGGGAAAGAGGTATAAGGTATAGGGATACCGGGGAGTGGGAAGAAATGGAAGAAGTTGTAACGACTCCTCCCCTATTAACTCTATGCTTTAGACCCTTTACCTCATTCCATCACACAAAAGGAGTTTAACGATGATTCGCAAAGGGATATTGTTCATACTGATATTATTTGGTCCGTTACTGGCGCAGGATGAACTTGCCCGGTTAGGCGATATCGGTTTTTCCTTCTTTGCGGAAATCCTGGACGCCGAAATTTATTCCTCGCCGCCGGAGCCGGATGTGGTGTTCATTGTTGGGGTAGGCGGTTTTTTGTTTATGGATGTCTCCGATATGAGCAATCCCCAGCTTATCGGACGTTATGATCCCGGAGATATCTTTAAACGCTATTACAACGGTTGTGCTTCCGGAAATTTAGCCATCGGCGCCGCTCGAAAAGATGGTCTGGACTTCATTAATATCACGAACCTGTCCGCTCCGTTTTTACTCACC
This sequence comes from uncultured Calditrichaceae bacterium, assembly GCA_964471235.1. Lineage (GTDB taxonomy): Bacteria > Calditrichota > Calditrichia > RBG-13-44-9 > J075 > CAYYGL01. Next base: position 26,376 of record CAYYGL010000008.1, on the reverse strand, counting down.
AATTACCAGTACCAGAATTATTTTTACGAAGCGGTGGAATTCCAACAGAACATAGCCTATGCCGCTGCCCACGGCAATGGGGTAGAGGTGATCGATATCAGCAATCCCCAGGCTCCGGTTCATATTCGCACCGTAAGCGGTCTGGTGAATGCCTGGGATGTGTTCATCGACAACGGATACCTGTATGTGGCGGATGGACTGGGCGGGTTAAAGATCTTTTCCCTGGCAACCGCAGATGATCCGCAACTAATCGGTTCGATTGCCACCACCGGCAATAACAAAGAAGTGATTGTTCACAACGGTTATGCTTTTGTGGCTGCCGGCGCCGCAGGATTCGATATCATCGATGTCTCCGACCCGGCAACTCCCCAATTCCTCAGCAACCATAACACCCATTTTGGCATCGTTCAACACCTGGCGTATGATAACGGAACCATTTTCAGTGCTACCTGGGAGATGGTGGAGGCGGTGGATGTCAGCGATCCCCTGCATCCGGTGTTAAAAGCCACCGAGGATACCGAAATACGCGCCATGGGAGTGGCAGCAGGGGGCGGAAAAGTTTTTGTGACGGATTGGGCACGTTTCAAAACTTATCTCTATAATGATTACAACGAGCCGGATATTCACATCAAACCCACGGTTTATGATTTCGGCTACCGGGGTGATCAGGTGCCCATTGACCATGAGTTTACCGTATATAACCTGGGAGAAAATGATCTGGTGGTTTCGGATATCCAGAGCAATCGTCCTGAGCTAACCGTTACTCCCACTAATTTTACAGTCGCGCCCGGAAGCAGTCAGCAAATCACGGCTACTTTTACGCCCAACACTCAGAGCACTGTGTTTGCCCGTTTAACCTTTTTTACCAATGATACCGATGAATCGGAGAAGTTCCTGTTTGTTTTTGGCGGGTCGCCCCGGGTTTCACCGGGAGACAGTGCCCCGGACTTCACCCTCAATGACCTCGAAGGCAATCCGCATAGCTTGGGCGACTATTCCGGCAAAGTGCTCATGCTGGTGTTCTTCGCCAGTTGGTGACCGGTTTGTGGTCCGGAGTTGTCGGACGTGGCATTTACTTTTGGGCAGCAGTATGATACCTCGCAGGTGCGGATTATCGGCATCAATCGCGGGGAGGATTTAAACACCGTAGAGCAATTTATTGAAAGCTTCGGTATCACCTACCCGGTCATTCTGGATAGCGACGGTTCTGTCTGGGTAACTTATAAAATCCAGGGCATCTCCCCATTTCCGTTGGACTGCATTATTGATCAAAATGGTATCGTTCAGTACCTCAACACCGAGTATGATCCCCAGGTAATGTTGTCGGTGGTAAACAACCTGCTTTCTACCAACCCCACCCCCCCGCCGGATGATGAAGAGGACACCGTCCCCAAAACTCTGGAGATTGCTCTTTTTCCCAATCCCACCAACTCTGCCACAATTGTGCAATTTACCGTTTTGCAAGCCGGGGAAGTAGAGCTCACGCTCTATGATGCCACCGGCAGGCAAGTGATGAAGGAAAACCTGGGCATGCATTCTCCCGGGGAAACCATTACCTACCGCTTGGCGCTTGACAAGCAAGCCAGCAGTATTTATGTCGTCTCCGTGCAAAACGGCTCTTACCGGGATAGTAAAAAGCTGGTGTTGGTACGGTGAGGCGGAAGAAACACTTTACTCAGAAGAGCACCTCTTAAAGGTTATTCCCGGTGTTGTTGTCTGCACACCTGGCATCAAGAAAGGCATCAAGCAACTTTTGAGCATTTTCGGGAGTGGCTTCGATTTGAATATCAGATCAAAAGTGGCACGGGGAACGCCGTACAAAACTGCTGCAATCCCTCCTATCACCCCATATTTACCCTTGTGTTCTTCTAACGATGCGAACCCTTCCTGTAGACGGTTTAACATGCTTTCGTTCCACTATATCGGGGTTATTTTCTAAAATGATATCGGTAAAAAAGCTCAATATCTCTATTCTTTCTTCAAGTGATAAGGATTGGAACCATCTTGCTTTTGCTTCCGGGGATTCGTCTTGCCAGTTATGAGAAATAAAAGATTTTATACTCTTTCTCAATTTTGTTTTCAACGCTTCTCCTATTATTTTATTTGTTAATGACAGTAGTACTGTAGCACAAGAAAAAGTGTTTGTAACTATTCTGAAAATTAGGACGAAGTAAGAAATGGGAATTGATTTTGATAAATTCTAATGCAACCGGGCATAAAATTAACTTTTCCAGCAATTGAGGCGAAGGGAGAGAGACCATTCGCATACGCCTCAACCTTATCCGGATTAGCAAAAGTGAACTTCTTATCCGTTCACAATATCCGTATCACGGTTACCAATGAAAGAGAAATTTTACCACCAGGGATTACGATTTGAATGCACGGGTTGCGGCAACTGCTGTACCCATGATGGCGGCTATGTCGCCATTACCGAAACGGAAGCTGCCGCCATCGCTGCTGATCTGGGCATTCCGGAAGCAGAGTTCATCGAACGATACTTGAAACTCCGGGAAGACGCGGGCTGGGAATTAAAATCCCGGGAAAACGGTGATTGTATTTTTTTAGAAGAAAGTCGCTGCACCATTTATCCGGTACGCCCCCGCCAATGCCGCACCTATCCCTTCTGGAAGGAAAATGTGAAATCTGCCTATCGCTGGAAATTAACCGCTCGGGAATGCCCGGGGGTAGGCATAGGTAAGTTATACACCCGGGAAGAGATTCGCCGGATTTTGGAATCGGGCGAAGAACCAGCCGAATGACGAAATACCACAAACTGATTTTGGAGCATACCCAATATACGAGGGGTTGCAGATTCTAAATCAACCACGAATTTCCCGAATGAACACGAATAAGGTGTTAATCCAATGAATTTGATCAAGTATATTGAAAATTCTTCGCGGAAATTCGTGTTCATTCGTGCAAAATACCTCATTCTGCATTAGCTTAATAGGGCAGACACGTGAATTCCTGCCATTTATGAAGTGATGGATACCTACACTTCCCTTCTTGTTTCTACAATGTGCAGTTAGGGTTGCACTTTTAGGTTTCTCGATTACACAAGTTGCGAATCATCCTGAGAATTTATCTTTACCGGGATAGCCCGTAGGTTCCGGCAAAGCCACCTGGTACAACCGGTTCAATAATTGGTGACTTAATACGCCGATTACTGCCCCGGTAAGGACCCCGCTCAGCAGTAAATAAGGCGTTAAATACCACAAGATGGGATTGTGGAATAACCAGTAAGTTGCCACAACAAGTTGGGTCAGGTTATGGGTGAGCGCGCCGGTAATGGAGATTGCCAGCAGACTGAACCATCCGCTGCGATACAGCAGGCTCATCACCAGCACCGCCATCACTCCCCCGGAAAAGGAAAGGAAGAACCCCGGTGTGAAGAGGGTGCCAACGAAAAAAGCGCCAATGAGAATTCGCAATACCGTTACCGTGACCGCCTCCCGCCAACCCATCCAGTACAGGGCAATTAACGTGGCAATATTTGCCAGGCCGAATTTTAGCCAGGGCACCGGTCGGGGCAGGTACGCTTCGAATACGAATAGCAGCAAGCCGATCACAATCAGGCCGGCAATGCGGGCTTCCTGCATTCTATCCGGTGATAACTTTGATGGGTTGGTTGGTTGACTCATGAACGGGAATATAAATTAAAATTTTCCTGGGAACGCAGACAATCGTTTGCCCGGGTCTGGATATGGGTCCCATTTTTATACAAATATGATGGGGGCAATTGTTTTTGGTAATAGCGATGGCTCCATTCGTAACCTTTACTTCCACCGGCGGGGAAAATTCCTTTAAGTGATAGGTGGCGGATTTTTGCAAGTCAAGATGATACGCCTCTTTTCCGGCAATCTCAACCACGGCGCTGTGATTACCGGAATTGTCAGCGGAAAGGGAATTTACAAGAAAATAAGCAGTTAGCACTAACAACAGATAAAACAATAGATCCCCCGGCATGAATAACCGAAGGTGTGAATGTTTTGACATTTTTCTTTCCATATAAATCCCGTTACCTGAACTCCACAACCTGGCTTATAAAATATAGGGATAAATAATCCCCGGGGTATAGCAAGAAATATAGAAATTCACAACGAATGGATGCACCGTATCTATCATCTGTCGACCAACTTCGCTTTTCCAAAATAATTTTGCTTCAATTTCGGGGGAGGGTAAAAGATAAAATCAGGAAAACGGTGCAGGCGATACATCCAGGTAAAAAATCATTTGCCCGGCTGGATTTCTCCGGTGAATAAAAGCCTTTGAATTTTGTTTAGATTACATTCTATCAACTTATCCGGGTCTGTAATAAATACCTGTTGGTGGTGTACTTTGGGTACTTCAACCAAGTGCTAAATTAAGAAGATTCTATAATCTCAAACTCCTTGCTTACAACTGTGGTTGCTCATTTCTCTACTCTTGTTTCTATACCTCCATTAGCCTACCCAAAATTTTATCCAATAATATGAAGTGCACAATTCAATACCACCGCATCTAATTTCATTATGTTAGCATCGTGGAGAGCTTCTTGGGTGGTATGAACGATTGGCATTCCACGACAATTGAAAGAAGTGTTGATCAAGGCAGGAATTTGGTATTTCATGTCAAGGTAATTTAGGAGATCATACATGAAAGAATTTTCCTTTGGTGTAAAAAGAGTCTGAATCCTGGCTGTATGGTTTACATGGGTCACACCTTGCAATGCGTTACGAAATCAGCAGCGGAGATTACCCCCACTCCTCCAACAGCTTTCCCCTGTACCCGGGTGACAACAAACTTTGGGGCATTTTTAATGGCCAGAATCAGCCGGGCAAAGCCCATGAAGAATTCTTTTCCCCGCTCAAAGCTGTCAATGGCAAGCAGTTCATCGAAAGATGCCCCGGCGCAGAAGGGACCCTCCCCGGCACTGCGCAGCACAATCACCCGGGCGGTGTCATCCTCCCCGGCGCTTTTTACCGCTACGGCAAGTTCTTTCAGCAAATTCCCGGTAAGGAGTTCTTCTTGGGATGAAAAAATTCGATGGTAGCAATACCGTTATCAATTTCCGTTTTCACATAGCCATCGGACATGGATGTATTCCCTTCCTGATTAATTGATTTCCTAATTATAATTCAGTAACGGTGGGATAGAAAATTAATCAATATTATTTTGAAAGCTTTCTATAATCTGACGCACTTCCTCCAGTAAAGAATCGGATAACCAAAATCCTTTCTGTCTTAAATCATTGATACAATTTAAAGGATTTTTGATATAACCTTTCTTCCAGGCCAGCAAAAGGATACCAACCGTTCCTAAAACATTTAGTCCAATTTTTTTGGCAAAAATACGTGGTTCTCGATTATCCAGAAGAATGATCTCCGCATTCACTTCTCTGGCAAGCACTATTGCCTCAGCTTCTCCTCTATCAAGTACCGCCAGCAAGAGTTCAACTTCCTTTTCATTTTTCACTGACTTAATATAAATCCAGTCATTAATTACATTTTTGACTTCAATCGAACCGGGTTTGCCTGCCCCCTTTTGTACCACTTCTTCAAAAACAAAATTGGGAATATATACTTCACCAAAAAGAGACTTTAAGACACCCAACTGCTTAATGGCTGCTAAACCAATCAGTGGAGATGTGTTTGCAACGACTTTATTCATCTCTTGCCACTTAAACGTTCTATCGTTTGCAGATCATCTTCCAGTTCCGCAAGATCATAATGCAATGGGATACCCCGTTGCCTTAAAAAATCGATGAAGTCATAAACTGAAACTTCAGCCATTTCCCGGGCTTGACCAAAACTTAATTTTCCCTTCTCAAAATAATGAGTTGCTAACTCTAACTTTAACAATTTGGAGAGATTTTTACGGTCTATTCCGAGAACTTGCAGAATACTATCCGGCACTTTGATTTCTATTGTGGTCGTCATCTTTAGTTCCTTTTCGAAATTATGGGAAACAAATATAAAAAATCTCTGGATTACCCCGTTATTTATCTACTATGTCACCTGAAATTTATTTAACTTTATAAATATGTGAATCAAATGGGAAATATGCAACGATTTCGCTGGTTTATCAAAAAATACTTTAACGTTCACGAAAGTGTTTCTTTGTTTTTTAATGGTATTTGCCAGAGTTCTGGATGATTATCCCTTTTACTTCTTTGGAGCATTTATACATCAACTAAAATGAGCTTTAATCAATTCCCAATAAAGTCTCTTAATTAACCTTGTCTATCAGCCTGACGAGCATACCCAAGCCATGTAGCCAGGTATTGCGAGAGATTTACTTGGGGATATAAATACCAGCTCTGGGGCATTTTGCTCTGCCCTAGATATGAAAAAAGATAGTTGCAAATTCGTTTTCGATATTTGTTTTCAGATATCCCGCACCAATGGAACGTTTCCTTTCGCTATATTGGATTCTATTTTAATATTTTACATGCCATCATGAGAAAACGAAAGCACTTTTGAAAAATCGTGGCACGGGATGAAGGATGCATCTGGATTATAATTATTTGTCACTCGAAATAGCCACAGATGAGTGAGAGAGAATTCCTGCAGATAGATGGAAAACTTTACAACCGCCATTGCAACCCCAATCCCCAGTGGATAAAGAAATTATCTTCCGGAAAATAAAAATTTGCTTCCGGTACCAACCGAAATTTTTTCCCGATACTCAGACCGATAAAAGCCCCTTGGAAATTAGTGGTTAAATCAATATTCTGACTTCCAAAAAAGGTCAAAGTGCCACCGGTGCTGAGGAAGACCCATTTCCCACCGGCATACCAGTGAGTGCCTCCCAATATCAATGCCGGATATACACCCGTTGTGGTGAGATCATCATTTTCATCAGCGCTCTTGAAAATGGAACCGGCCACATCCAGCGCCATCAGAAATTCACCAATTTTTATCGGTTGCCATTTAATATCCGCTGACCAGGTATTTAGCAGGGTAAATTTCGCTCCGGCGTCGAGATTTTTTCCCAACCCCACACGGCCCGAGACTTCCATGATAACCGGTGCATTTTGCCCAACACCGCTGGCACCGGCACCCACCTGGACTTTTCCGGCCGGCAGTACCTCCGCCGTCTGGAAAGTACTCAGGGTGACACATCCGGAAAGCCACAACCCCAGGAATATGAGAACAACACTAATTTTGATAGCTCGCTGATACATAGGATCCTCCCTAACTAATGGTTAATAGACACGTAGGGCAGGCATGCCACCGTATCAATCAATCCTGCTCCGGTGGGAGCTGAACAAATTCGTTGTCTGCTAAATAATTCCCTATCGTTGAACAACTCCGGTTTTGCAACGCCAAAATTCGAGAAACTCTGTTTCTCCTATGCTAAGGCGCCCCAACACGTAAACCAGGCGTTACTCCTCATTGCAAAACAAAAGTTCTTAGTGGTTAGAATAAAAGAACCGCAGCGCACGCGGCGCTCACAACGATTACCAAAAAATACGCGTGGCGCTCGTAGTGATCGTCGCGGTTACCCCCTCGTTGCAAAAGTCCGGTTTGGCATCGCCATAATTTTCTAATTCGCATCCCGCTCAGGCAGGATGCGAACTAGACGAATGAAAGTGAATCCATGCAGGCATAAGGCCTGCCTTATGATTTTCTCGCTACCAACGTCAACACCGTAGAAGTTGCCACCATCTCATCATCCTGATTATACACCGTGGATGCCCATTCCACTATTCCGTTGAGCGGTTCATCCTCCCGTTTTTCTTTGGCGGTTTTGCGCTTCACCGTTAACTTCACATAAATGGTATCCCCGATGTGTACCGGTTTCAGGAAGCGCAGGTCATCCAAGCCGTAGTTTGCCAGCACGGGACCTTCCCCGGGCCAGACGAACAATCCTGCCGCGGCAGAGACGATGAAATACCCGTGCGCCACCCTTCCCTGGAAAATGTGATGCTTTTTAGCGGCAATCTCATCGGTGTGGGCGTAGAAGTAATCCCCGCTGATGCCGGAGAAATTGACAATATCCGCCTCGGTCACCGTGCGGCGGTGAGTGGTAAGGGTTTCGCCGATCTGCAAATCCTCAAAATATTTTTTGAAGGGATGGATACTCGCTTCCGGTTGCGCAGCGCCGGGCATCCACTCGTTGGTGATTCGGGTCAGGGTGGTAGGGGAACCCTGTAGAGCAGTGCGCTGCATGTAATGGAGCACACCCCGTACGCCGCCAAGTTCCTCACCGCCGCCGGCGCGCCCCGGTCCTCCGTGCACCAGATGCGGCAGCGGTGAACCATGCCCGGTGGATTCTTTGGCGCAGTATTCGTTGACAATCATGATGCGCCCATGCTGAGCGGCGGTATTCAGCACAATCTCCCGCGCCACGCTATCATCCGCGGTGAACAATGACCCCACCAGGCTGCCCTTGCCCATCTTTGCTAATTCTGCAGCTTCTTCCACCGTTTTGTAGGGCATGATGGTGCTGACCGGTCCAAAGGCTTCCACGCTATGGGGCGCAGTGGCGCTGAACGGTTTTTCGCAATATAACAGGGTGGTGGGGAAAAACGCGCCGCGTTCCCGATCGCCGCCCACAATCTCAAAATTTTCCGGATCACCAAACACAATTTTCGCCTCTTTTGTCAACGCCTGCACCGAGGCTTTCACTTCCGCTACCTGCTTGCGGCTGACCAAAGGACCCATCTTCACGCCCTCTTGCGCCGGGTCGCCCAATTTGATCTCGCTAAGCCGTTTCTTCAGCGCTTCCATCACCTCGGAGACCAGGTTCTGCGGCACAATGGTGCGGCGAATGGCGGTACAGCGCTGCCCGGCTTTAATGGTCAGCTCGTTAGAGACCTCCCTGATGAACAAATCGAATTCCGCGGTGCCCGGTTTGGCATCCGGTCCCAGGATGGAGCAGTTCAGGGAATCCGCCTCCATGTTAAAGCGCACCGAATTCTCGATAATATTGGGATGGGATTTCAGCATCCGGCCGGTGGTGGCGGACCCGGTGAAGGTGACCACATCCTGCCCGGTAAAATGGTCGAAGATATCCCCTACCCCGCCGCAAATCAACTGCAAGGCGCCTTCCGGCAGGATCTCGGATTCGATGATGGCGCGCACCACTGCTTCGGTTAGGTAACAACTATCGGTCGCCGGTTTGACAATTGCCGGCACCCCGGCTAACAGGGTAGGGGCAATTTTCTCCAGCATCCCCCACACCGGAAAATTGAAGGCGTTGATGTGTAGTGCCGCGCCTTCCAACGGTACACAGATATGCCGGCCCACAAAGGTACCATTGCGGGAGATATTCTCCATGGGACCATCCACGTAAAACGGCTCATCGGGGAACTCCCGGCGCCCCTTGCTGGCAAAAACAAACACCGTGCCGATACCGCCGTCTATATCGAACCAGCTATCCCGTTTGGTGGCGCCGGTCATGGCGGAGATGGGATAGAATTCCTCTTTGCGCTCATTGAGATACATTGCCATGCGCTTAAGCATGCGCCCCCGTTCATGGAAAGTCATTTTGCGCAGCGGCGGACCGCCCACCGTGCGGGCATATTCTAAAATCCCTTTGAAATCGAAGCCATCGCTGGTGACTTCGCCGATTTTCTCCCCGGTCACGGCATTGAAGACTTCCCGGCTCTTGCCGCTGCCGGTTTGCCATTTACCCTGTATATAGCTCTGGATGTTCATGGAACCCTCATTCATTTAAATGTAACGTACTTGATTTGCCATCTCATCTGCCGCCACACCCGGAATTTGATTACATTTAATATATTCATTGATTTCATCTTGATTTTCACAGTAATAACTCAAGGCATCAAATACCTGAGCCAAAGTTAAGTGGGGCAATCGATTCGGGATGTCTTCCGGGGCAATTCCCATGCGCCATAATTCGACTATAGCACGAACAGGGGTACGGGTATTTTTAATGACCGGTTCACCACTCAAAATACGAGTGTCTTTCCGGATGTAGCGATGTTGTGTTTTTGTAGTCATTTTATGCTCCAACTTGTTGAGATCTACATTCTACTGTTTTCTAAAGTGCTGAATTTAGCTTAACATGATGACAGCATTTGCTACTCCTTTTTCCAAAAATTATACACATAGCTGATGAGCAATACAAATTAAAAACGCATTGTTTTCTTCCTGCTCATACAACTCATCACTCACCACTCACCTTTCCCCCCTTCTTCACCTTTTTCCAGGTCTCAAAAAGCGTCTCCATCTTCGGGCGGTTTTGGGGCACTTCCCGCAACGGTTCGCAGGGCGTTAACGATTCGTGTAATTGTTGGGGCAGGGACATATACAACTCCGTGCCCTTGGTTTTCCAGGCAGCCATCTCATCGCTGACGTCTTTGATAATTTTTGCCGGATTACCAACGGCAATTTTGCGCCGGGGAATTTCCATCCCTTCCGGTACAAAACACAACGCACCCACGATGCTCTCCTCTCCCACCACGGCGTTATCCATCACCACAGCGTTCATTCCCACCAATGCATTACGGCAAATTCGGGCGCCATGAATGATCGCCCCGTGACCAATGTGCGCCATTTCTTCCAGCACTACCGTTATCCCGGGGAACTGGTGAATGACACAATTCTCCTGAACATTGGCACCATCTTTGATGATAATTTCTCCCCAGTCGCCCCGTATGGCTGCTCCGGGACCAATATAAACATCCTTCCCGATAATCACATTGCCGGTCACCGTGGCATTGGGATGGATGAAGGCGCTTTCGTGGATGATCGGGCGAAAGCCGTTGAATTCAAAGATGTTGTGTTGAAGGAATGCGGATTGGGGAATGCGGATTGGGGAATTTTTATTTCGTCGAGCTGTTTTAATAGAAGCGACTATTATAGAGATTAATTCATTTGCCTCAGTAATCAATGGTTGCAGTAGCTCCGGTTTGATTAATTTTAGTTCACTGATCATCTCGAGCCAGTAAAGAGTTTCATCGCATTCACTTTCAACGAGACCAAGTTTCGCAACGAACTCAGCAGTAGATCGAGCCCGACAGGCTTCTCGATAATTCGCCGCGACGGATGTACCAGCCCGAAACAGTTGAGTTGAGATCAAACGCTCTTCTTTGTTTCCGGTCAAAGTTTTGCAGACTTTGGCAACTCGTTTGGAAAATTCCTTCGTTCGGTCTCTCAAATCTTGTATTTTCATTGTCGATCCTCATAAAAATACATCTACTATTTTGTTGTAATTTAACAAATCCCAATTCCGCATTCATCTTTCCGAATTCCCCATTTCCACTTCGTAAATCTAAAATCTATAATTCCAACGATTCCATATTCTTCAATCCGCAATCTTTTCTAGGACCACCGCCATCCCCTGCCCCACGCCTACGCACAGGGTGCACAAGGCGTAGCGTGCCTGCTGTTGTTCCAACTCAATCATCGCTGTTGCCAGCAGCCTCGCACCGGACATGCCCAGGGGATGCCCCAGGGCAATGGCACCGCCGTTGGGATTGACCCGTGGGTCATCATCGGCAATGCCCAGCTCCCGGAGGCAGGCAAGACTCTGACCGGCAAAGGCTTCGTTTAATTCGATCACATCCATGTCATCCAGGGACAGGCCGGATCGCTGAAGCACCTTACGGGTGGCGCCCACTGGTCCCATTCCCATAATGCGGGGTTCCACTCCCACTACTGCGGAGGCTACGATTCGAACGTTCGGAACCAAGCCAAACCGTTTCACCGCCTTTTCGGAAGCCACGAGCAGGGCACAGGCGCCATCGTTAATTCCCGAAGAATTCCCGGCGGTGACGCTCCCCTTGCCATCGGTGCGGAAAACCGGCTTCAGTTTTGCCAGCTTCTCCAGGGTGGTATCGGGGCGAATAAATTCATCATGTTCAAACACGATGGGCTCCCCTTTGCGCCGGGGAATGGTCACCGGCATGATTTCCATTGCCAGCCGCCCTCGTTCCCGCGCCGCTGCCGCTTTTTGCTGTGACCACAGGGCAAATTTATCCTGATCCTCCCGACTGATCCGGAACATCTCTACCACATTCTCGGCGGTATTGCCCATGCCTTCGGTGCCGTACATCTCCTCCATTTTGGGATTAACAAACCGCCAACCGATGCTGGTATCAAACAGCCGGGAATCTCTCCCAAACGGTTTGGCAGATTTGGACAGCACGTAAGGCGCCCGGGTCATGTGTTCCACACCACCGGCGATAAACAACTCCCCCTCTCCCAGCCGGATAGCCCGGGCAGCATTAACGACCGCACTCATCCCCGAAGCGCAGAGCCTGTTCACCGTTTCCCCCGGAACCGAAGGGGGCAGGCCAGCTAACAGCAAGGCCATCCGGCCCACATTGCGGTTATCCTCCCCGGCTTGATTGGCACAGCCGAAGATCACATCCTCCACTGCTGCCGGATCCACGGATGGATTGCGTTTTAGAATTTCCGCAATGGTCATCGCTGCCAGATCATCCGTGCGAACGGCGGATAACGTTCCCCCAAATTTGCCGATGGGGGTACGGATGGCGTCAATAATATAGGCATCTTTCATGGTAGTGTTTCCTTGCTAAGTTTTGTTAACTTTTAGACGGAACACGGGAAACGCGAAGGCATTTTATGGGCTCCGTTATCCATAAAATCGCCGCCCTTCCCGCACCATGCGTTTGAGCAGCGGATTGGGGCGATAGCGATCTTCCCCATATTCTTCCTGTAATTGTGTCAATTTGGCAAGTATCTTCTCTAAACCGATTTCATCCGCCCAGCGCAGCAAGCCCTTAGGATAGTTCACCCCCTTTGTCATGGCTAAATCCACATCCTCTACGGTGGCGATATTCATGAACACGGCATCTGTCGCCTCGTTGATTAACATGACCAGAATGCGGAAAAAAATTTCCTCGCCAGATTGAGGCTCTCGGGTTGGTTCCGGGTTTTGGGAACCTTCCCGGTAGTCGTAATAACCGCGACCGGTTTTACGCCCCAGCAGCCCTGCTTCCACCATCCGTTTTTGAGTAAAGGAGGGTTTAAATCGCGGATCATAGAAGAAGGCGGCAAATACGGTTTCGGTTACCGCATAATTGATGTCGTTGCCAATTAAATCCATCAGTTCGAACGGACCCATACGAAACCCGCCAATCTCTTTCAGTGCCCAGTCGATGGTAACCGCATCGGCAATCCCTTCTTCCAGAATGCGCAGCGCTTCACCGTAAAAGGGACGTGCGACACGATTGACGATAAATCCCGGCGTATCTTTTGCCAGCACGGTGGTTTTGCCCCAGTTATCGATCAACTGGCGGGTGGCAGCAACCACTTCTGAGGAACTTTGCAATGCGGGCACAATCTCTACCAGTGGCATCAACGGGGCGGGATTGAAGAAATGGGTGCCGATTACCCGCCCCGGCTTTTCGCAGGCAGCAGCAATCGAGGTAACCGAAAGGGATGATGTGTTGGTCGCGAGCAGGCAATCCGTTGACACCACTTTTTCCACCTGCCGGAAAACGCGATGTTTCACTGCCAGGTCCTCTATGACCGCTTCGATGATCATTCCGCAATCACCCAGGCGGGTAACATCATCGTCAAAATGAAGCCGCTGTAGGATGGCATCCTTATCCTCCCCGGTCATGCGTTTTTTTTCTACCTGGCGGGTAAGGATTTTCCGCAAACTCTCCTGTGCAGATTGCCGCTACCTGGGCAATACCGTGCCCCATGGTGCCGGCACCGATGACGCCAACTGGCGTGTTCGAGGATAGAATATTGGTATTCATTTTTCTTCCGGTTTTAGTTGGTTTTTTATTTTTTGTATCCCGACCGTGCGTCCGAAAAGCATCCCTGCTTGTCGGGGTGTAGGTACCAGGGTAGTGCACTGAGAGACGATTGTTCGTCACGGTGCATAGATTCCTACGCCGTGCACAGCCGGCCGGCCCCAACGGGATGGCGTTACCACAGGGTTGCCGGTCGGACGGAGGGGGACGTTACCGCCCTTTAAACACCGGATTGCGTTTCTCCAAAAAAGCAGTGATGCCCTCTTTGCAATCTTCCGTAGCAGCCGCCTGTGCCTGCAACTGGGCTTCCACTTCTAACTGCGCTTCTAAATCATTGCCCAGGGATTGATTCAGCGCCCGTTTGATAAGTCCCAACCCTTTCGTCGGCTGATTCGCCAGGTGTAGCGCCATTTTCCGGGCTTCCGGTATGAGTAAATCAGCAGGCACGACTTTGTAAATCATTCCCCATTCCAACGCTTGTTGAGCGGGGATTTTTTCGCCTAACATTGCCATGGCGGTGGCACGGGCAAAGCCTGCCAGCCGGGGCAGGAAAAAAGTGCCGCCGCTATCCGGTATTAACCCGATATGGCAGAAGGCCTGGAGAAAAGATGCTTTCTCTGACGCCAGCACAATATCGCATGCCAGGGCAAGATTCGCCGCAGCGCCCGCTGCCACACCGTTCACCGCACCAATCACCGGTTTTTCCATGTTGCGAATCGCCCGGATAATCGGATTGTAACTTTCCCGAACAATCCGGGAAATATCCGGCCAGGGGGCATCCGCTGGAGCTGCTTCAGATAAATCCTGACCGGCAGAAAAAGCTCTACCCTCTCCGGTGATCAACACCGCCCGAACAGTATCATCGCTGGCACATTGGTTCAAGGCATCCTGCACTTCCTTTGCCATCGCCATGTTAAAGCTGTTCAACACATCCGGACGATTGAAGGTAATGGTAACCACACCACCTTCCTGAACAAATTTGATGAATTGATACGGCATTTTCCATTCCTCGTAAAATTAAGGTTTTATGATTCCGCCATCTCGACTTTTGCCCTTCGTGGAGAAGGGATAGTAGAACGTAAATAGTGATGATGAACGCATCATCAACTTCGGATACGAATTTCATATAGTGAATTTTACAGTGTCAACTACAACTTACCCAATTCCCCATTATCCCATCGACGCATCCACCCTTTACCATCTCCCTCCACGGGCAAAACAAATTTTAAGCAGATGATGTCATCCGAACATGCTCCCGTCTCCAACGGAGCCACCTTTGCCAATGACAACGTCATTCCCGAGGGGATCCCATTGTGACATGTTGTGGCAACATCACGTTGGGAGTGGCGGGAGAAACCGAAGAGACGGGGAGGTCGCAGAGTTGTTAAGATGAACGTCCGTTCGACACCAGCAAAATAGAACGCGGATGGATCCGGATGCCCCGGATTTGCGCAGATTTCTTTAATATGTTGCCCCATCATCTGTATCAATCAGCGTTCTTTGTGTCATCTGGGTTCTCTTTCAAGTGACGTCGAACTCACGTATTACTAAATTTACAGAATTATTTTCCCCCGGCACTCAAACATACCTGAGGTTGGTAATATATTGTTTTTCTGGAACCGCTACGTTCGCTGCGCCTTTTCGCGAAGCATCGGTTAAATGCATTTGAAATGCTCAAAGGGTTGTTGGCAATGGTTGCAATAATAAAGTGCCTTACAGGCAGTGGAACCGAATTGGCTGGTCAGGGAGGTATCTTCCGAATCACAATAGGGGCAGGGCACTTTTTTTTCATCCCACTGTAAGGGATTCACATCTTCCGGGGCGACCTTACCCGGTGGAGCGATGCCGTAATCTTTAAGCTTTTGTTTGGTTTCATCGCTCAGCCAATCAGTTGTCCAGGGCGGGGAAAGCACCGTCTCTACTGAAACCCCGGAAAATCCGTTTTCCCGCAGCACCCGAACAATTCCCTCTTCCAACATCTTCATGGCAGGACAACCGGTGTAAGTTGGGGTAATTTTTACCGTAACCCTCCGGTCTGTCACCTCCACTTCCCGCACTACCCCCATCTCCACCACATCCAGCACCGGCACTTCCGGATCTTTCACTTGTTTCAAAAGTTGAAAGATTTGATCTGAGGTCATCATTTATTTGTACCTGTTGATTCAAGAGACAGATGATCCGTGAAGTGTGAAACGTAAAACGTGACGAGTAATCATAAATTTCACGTTTCACCTTTTCACGTTTTACCTACCACTTTGCATCCGGATAAGCGCGGGGCAGGAACTGCATGTCCGCCAGGATGTAGCCCAGATGCTCGGTGTGAATACCCCGACGGCTGCCGGTGCTCCAATACCCCTGTTCTTCGGGAACGTTTAGTGTCGCCTGATTTAACAGGTTGGAGACCGTTTTTTCCCAGTCGGGTTTCAGGGTGCTGCTATCTATTGCAATCCCTTTTTTTGCAAGGCGCTGTTCCACTTCATCCGTTTCAAACATCTCGTTGGTATACATCCATAAATCGTTTAAAGCCGTTTGCACCCGACGGTGACTTTCCTCGGTGCCATCTCCCAGCCGGAGCATCCACTGACTGCTGTGGCGGAGATGGTAACGAACCTCTTTAAGCGATTTGGCAGCAATGGCAGCCAGCTCTTCCATCCGACTGCTTTGCAATCTTTCCAGCAGATGCAGGCTGTACACATCAAATACAAACTGCCGCGTCATGGTGTAGCCAAAATCGCCATTCGGTTGTTCCACCAGCATCAAGTTCTTAAAATCCAGGGCATCACGATGGTAAGCCAGATCATCTTCGCTGCGGCCGTTGCCTTCCACCTTCCCGGCTAACTTAAGAAAGTTAATCGATTGCCCGATTAAATCCAGGGCGATGTTGGTCATAGCGATGTCTTCTTCCAAAATCGGCCCATGACCGCACCATTCGGAGAGCCGGTGACCCAGAATCAGCCGGTCATCTCCCAGGCGCAGCAGGTAGTCAAACAAATCGTTCCGGGTTTGTTCATCTAATTTCATAATAAATAGTTTCCTGTATTTCTATCCGATCAACCTGAAGCGGCATCTATTTTATCCAATCACAATTAACCATTCATCAATCCCCATTCACAATTAAAATATCTTCACACCGCGCGGCACTTTATAAAATTGGGGATGGCGATAAATTTTATCATTTCCGGGATCAAAGAAAGGACCGTCATCGGAGGGCGTGGTGGCGGTGATGGCAGCGGAAGGCACCACCCATAGACTCAACAGGCGCCCCCGGCGAGCATAGACATCCCGGGCGTTTTGCAAAGCGATCTCCGCATCCGGCGCATGAACACTGCCGGCATGTTCATGGGGTGCGCCCTGCTTTTCCTGCACAAACACCTCCCAAAGGGGCCATTGGGTGTCGATTGAGTCCGTTTGCGTTTTGCTTTTGCTGGTCATACCAATTTGCTCCTGTTTTCGCTATTGCTCGTTAGCTTCATCTATATTATCACTTCAAAACTTCTTCTTTCATCTCATCTAATGACAACTTTTTACCCTCTTCAAACTCCTGTCGCGCTTTTTCAATTATCTCCAGAAAATCAGGATTCATGCTCAATAGCAGTGACTCTCGATTCATGTGGTTAATGAGACCAAAACTGCAACCGGCTTCTGATTCTCTGTCAAAAGGATTACGTCATCTCCAAGTTCTTTTAAGTAACCGGACAATGACTTTTTAACTTTGGTGATTTCTACTGTTTTCATAATTGAATCTCCTTTCCCCCTATAAAAAGTTTGTTACCCCTTTTCTTACCAACTGCCAAAACTCGTACCACGGTTGGCTCTTCATCCACAACTTTGTAGAACATTCGCATATTCCCCACTCGAAGTTCCCAATACTCCATGAAATGCTTCTTGCAAATTAATCCCAAAACCTCCCGCAATGTCATTTCCGGATACTTTAATAACTCCTCTCACGTTTTTTCTGGCAATTTACTCTCGACACTACTTCAATTCAGTCGGTTCACCAACCATGGTTTCGTTTGATTAGAGGAGTAAACCGGTTATTCATCATATTTAAGCCTTCTTCCATTTTGGCAGCCTATCGATACCATTCATGCCGCTCCACTCTTTGCCCCATGTTTGGCGGCATAGGCGGCAGCGGCTTCCCGAACCCAGGCGCCCTCCTCATGGGCTTTTCGCCGAGCCCGCATCCGTTCCCGGTTGCAGGGACCGTTACCTTTGATCACCTGCCAGAATTCATCCCAGTTGATTTCCCCGAATTCCCAGTTGCCGGTTTCTTTATTATATTTTAAATCGGGATCCGGAATTGTTAAACCCACCGCCTTTGCCTGAGGGACTGTCAGGTTCACAAAGCGTTGCCGAAGTTCATCGTTGGTTTTGGTTTTCACTTTCCATCGGAGCAACTCCCCACTGTTGGGAGAGTCAGTGTCATGAGGACCGAACATCATCAACGAGGGCCACCACCAGCGATTCACCGCATCTTGCACCATCTTCTTCTGCTCCGGGGTGCCTTTTGCCATGGTCGCCACAATCTCATAACCCTGCCGTTTGTGGAAGTTCTCTTCCTTGCAAATGCGAATCATGGCACGGGAATAGGGACCGTACGAAGATTTAGCCAGCATGGTCTGATTGACAATCGCCGCACCGTCCACCAGCCAACCGATAACGCCGATATCCGCCCAGGTCAGGGTGGGATAATTAAAGATATTGGAATACTTCGCCTTACCTTCCAGAAGCTGATCAATTAATTCCTGGCGATCCACACCCAGCGTTTCCGCGGCGCAATAGAGATACAGCCCGTGACCGGCTTCATCCTGAACTTTTGCCAGCAACACCAACTTGCGCCGCAATGAGGGCGCCCGGGTAATCCAGTTGCCTTCCGGCAGCATTCC
The DNA here is from genome assembly GCA_964471235.1 of uncultured Calditrichaceae bacterium. Lineage (GTDB taxonomy): Bacteria > Calditrichota > Calditrichia > RBG-13-44-9 > J075 > CAYYGL01. Next base: position 7,809 of record CAYYGL010000008.1, on the reverse strand, counting down.
CACCACTTCGGAATGGGCATGCTGAGAAATCATTCGAATGAGTTGTTTCCGGTAGCGATCCGGCATCCAGTCTTTCGGTTCGATCTTTTCCCCCTGCCGGATGCGGGCTTCAAACTTCTCCAATTTGCCATTCTCTTCCATTGGGAACCTCTTTATGTTAAGATGTAAAGATGTTGAACATCGCCATTTTGACGATTGAATTAAAATTATACGGCATCCAACATTTTAAATCAAGTATAAAAGGATTCCCATAGCCCCATAATTTGATCGGGACCCGGTACATCCTTGTGATGCGGATACAAGAGAAACCGCGAGAAGGATTGGGGAATGGGATTCAGGGGATATGATACGATAACAAATTCCACTCAGTGTGGTGGAAGCTTTCCATATCAACGGTGGTCCAGACACCATCTACCATTTTCACCAATCCCACGTCCGGCTGAACCCAGTATTCATTTGCGCCAACTTCGTTCCCGATATGCTGCGGTGTTTGGATGATCCGGGTTACGTTATCAACAACCCGGGCATCTAAGGTGACGCTTTCCATGGAGACAACCTGATACAGGGCGAAAGCGGTCTCCCACTTCTTGCCCACATTTAGTGGATAATCCAGAATAATCCGCAGATACTGCAAATGCGCATCTGCATAAAAATTTAAGCGGTTTTTAGAAACGACAATATATAGTGTGTCGCTGTTTCCCGGAGAGTGAATTCTCCATAACCAGGCTAGTTGCCCGTTTGGCGCCGTAATTGTGGAGGGAATGGAAATCTCCACGGTGTCATGAATATTGAGGATGGTATCGGTTACCATATATTGCCATAAAGCACCCGGTCGCAGGGGAAAAGAAACCACACCTTCCGACAACAAGGGTTCGTCCAATTGCTTGCACCCGGGAAGTAACAGATAAAAAAGGATACCGAGACAAATCGTAAGGTGTTTCATCTCAATCTCGTTTTAAATTGACAAAACGAATTTTGTCGTCCGGATTCTGTAATGCCTACAACGGATCCACAAAAATTGTTTTACTCCGGGTTGGAATAACCGTTCCCGGCGGCGCTTTGCGGGGCTTGCGAAGGTATTTGACCCGGGTGATGAGCACCGGCACATACGAAGCGTGTTTTCCGGCACTGTGAGTAACCGCTAACCGGGCGGCATATTCGGTTACCTCCGGGGGAAGCTGTTCTTTCCGCTGCGGATTACGGATGACCACATGAGAACCACTGTAATTCTGGGCATGCAGCCAGAAATCTTCTTTATGGGCATGTTTGAATGTCAATAAATCGTTATCACGAGCGCTTTTCCCCACCCAAATGTCATACCCTTTAAACTCATACCGTTTGTAAGGTAGATGAAATTCGGAGCGTTCCTCCCGGGGGGCTTGCAGAATATGAAGCTGCTTCAACGTTTTTTCAATCCGTTGCAGTTGTTTGAAGGAAATATCCGAGGTCAATTGCGCCAGGATATCACGTAACAGGGTTTGATGCTTCCGTAATTGCGTCGCCCTCTCCCGGTATTGGTCCTTTTTCTGGGCAAATTGTCTTGCTTTCTGGAAATAGACTTCGGCATTCTCCCGGGCAGATTTTTTCGGATCAATCCTGACCCGGATTACCGGCAGGGATTCATCAAAATAATCGGTTAACTGCACCTCCGTGGAACCCGGCGTAACAGCATCCGGTTGGGAGATTAGCAACTCACCGATTCGTTGATAATCAGTTTCCTTGCCGCTATCACCGTTCCCCCGGCTTAATTGTTGGATGGTATGCTCAATCTTTTCCAATTGCTTTTGCACCAGATGCCGGTAACGAGACTTCTTTCCAATCAATATCTCATTTTTCAATGCCTTAAAATTGAAGTAGCGCAGAGCGGCATTGATATCTCCGAACTCTTTCGCCGGTTTCTCATCAAGGGACTGAAACGGGCAGAGGGTAAATTTCACCGGCAGGTTGTTTTCCAGGTACACCCGCGGATGTTCCGTTCGGCACGCTTCAAAAAACTTTCGACTCTCTTCCGCAATCTGTTTGAGTTGTTCATGCGCCAACTCTCCCACGGTTATCCCGGGGTCTAACCGACAACGAAACAAAATTTCCGCAATCACAATGCGGGTCATGTATCGAAATTGGCGCAATGGTTTTCCCACGGGTGCTGTTGGCAGTTGCTGCAAAAGCTGCCGGAATGCTTGTTCATCAAGACGCTCGATATCCGGCAAATCATGCTTCTCCAACCGGTACCTCCTGCCCTTTTGGGTTCGAGCGCTTTTAAAACTGTTGATGATGACGTTCTCCTCATCAACCAGAAAAAAATTGGCATGGTGGGTAAAGAACTGGCAGAGCAGGCGGAAGGAGGCTCCTTCAAATTTTATCTCGATAACCCTATCGGAAGGAAAAAGGGATATTTCCTGAACAATATGTCCCACAACTTCCGGCATCACCGCGGTGGAATTGGCAGCACGGCGGGAAGCCTCATTCAGCACGATGTAGGGATATTTACCGTGACTGGAGAGTTGCAGCCAGTGATTTTTTTCCGAACCGGCGGTCAAGACCAGCACCCATTCATTTTTCACCTGGGTAAAACTATCGCCTACCCGGCAGCCAATGATGCGGTGGCGGAGGAATTCAACCTGGCGTTGCAAGGTTAAATAATGCAAATGCACTCGATATTCCCGGAATTAAAATAATTTTGAGTGAAACTTCAGAACAAAGAGCAAGGAATATTCGCATCTTTATGGAACGGATTTTACCTTCTTAATTGAGCGAAGGAATCGCTTTTCCCAATATTCGACTCGCCCGGCATCTCGATTACACTTCAATTAACCGGTAGCCGTTCAGTTCTATCTTCCCTGGCTTGGGAGATACAGTTTCCCCACCATCCTCCTCCGGATAATCATAAACATCGAGCTTGTTATCACCAGCGTTCGTTGGCGGAGGTGGTTCCGCTGAGAAAATATCATCTTCTTCTTTCAACAACTTTTCCAGCAAGGTTTTTCGTTCGGAAATCTCTTTTTCCAATAATTGAATCTCGATTTTATTCCTCGCCGGTTGTTTCTGCAACTGTTTGAGTTTCTTTTCCAACTCCGCAATGATTTCCCGGTTTGCCATCACTGCCTGGTAGCGTTCTTTTTGGCGTTCTTTGAACTGTTTCAGGTTGTCGTTTTTTCCGGCAAGTTTCTTTTCAATTTCAAATGCGGATTGAAGTTTTTTGTTCTTTACCAGCCAGGTGCCCAAAACCGCTGCGCCGGCTAACATCCCCATCCCCAGTAAAGGGCTTTTTCGGATCACCAGCATTAGAAATAATACCACGACAATCAGCAACGGCAGCAGCAAAATCAAGGTGTCCCGGCTCATACCGATCTGGGTCAGCCAATCCATCAGATATCCTCCTCATTTTCCACCAGGGTTAAGCCTTCCTGTACCGGGATAGTTGTTTTTTCGGAAACCGGCGGCGGGGGAGCTGCCGCTTCCGATTCCAGTTTTTTCTTCTCCAGCCAGTGCTCATCCTTTTTGTAGCGCCGCACCGTATAGCTGCCTGCCAGACCAAACACCACCCCCGCAAGAGAGATGAGACCGGTTTTCATACTATCCATCACCTTCAAAATGACTTCGGCTTTGACGTTGTCTGCATTTAGATATGCTAATATTCCGAATGCGATCCAGGTAAAACTCACCAGCATCAGCAGCAGCATGGAATACGTGAGGATGGTAAACAAAAAGTCCGGAAAGCCTTTGGAATTATGTAACAGCCAGGGACTGGGTTTCCCTCTGAATTCGCTCATCTGCCTACCCTTTCCCGTTTAATTGTATAATATTTTGAATCTCGATCATTCGCTTACCCCATCAGGTAATTTTCCAACCCATTCACAATGGCTTCCACCATTTTTTTCTGGTATCCCGGGTCTTGCAGTCGTTCCAGCTCCTCCGGATTGGTCATAAACCCCAATTCCAACAATACAGCCGGGGGAAGGGTTTTATGAATCCAGGCTAAGCTGCGTCCTAACTCAACCGTTGAGATTTTCCCGCCGTGATTCACCGTCATTCCCTGTTGCATCACCTCATTGGCAATTGACTGCGCCAGGTCGCGGCTTTTAATAGACTCCCGGCTATAAATGGCATAGAAACCTCTCACCCCGGATTTTGCCACATATCTCCCGGTTTGGGAATCCTTATAAGCCGCCACGTTGCAATGAATGGAAATAATAGCATCGAAACGGGGCGCATTCTGGGAATGATGCATGTTGATCAACTTGCAACGGGTTAACAGATCGGGCACATGCTCATCGGAAATGCGGGTGGTAAACACCCGGTGCCCCCGTTGTTTTAGCATGGCATTCAATTGACCGGTGTAAATCAAATTCAAATCTTTTTCCAGAACCCCCTCCCAGGCAGCGCCGCTATCCCTTCCGCCATGCCCGGGATCGGTGCAAAATGTTGCCATTATCGCCTCCTCAGCCTAAAGATACACGTCATTGCAATGCCTATTCGTTACCACTTTTGCTATAATTGTGTTGGTAATAACAGTTTAAGGCATGGAACGGATTTTTCCAAGATTTTTTACACTCGGGCAGGAACAAACTTGCTTCCTGAAGATTTATTGAATATCTTTGGCACAGGGATGAGCAATTAAACCAGTTTCCTGAATCCTTTGGTAGTGAACGATACCGGGTCGCCTCGTTATTCTCCACTTCACGAGTATCCACGTAGCGATTCAGCAAAACATTTTTACTCGATGGTATAGCTTTATCAAAGCACATTACCTTCTTTATCCATCACAACACCAGGAGGAAATATGTACCGTCGTTTCACCCCCTTCTATGTCGTCTTTATCCTGAGTTGGTTCATCCTGAATACCCATGCCCTGCCCCAGGCAGAACGGGCAACCAAATATTACCGGGGTACCCCGGCAAACCCCATGATTCAAGCCATGGTGGACTCGGTTTCGACCGACAGTATTTTATCATACATTATCCGATTGGTCAATTTTTCTCCCCGGAATACCGTTTCCGATACCGTTTCACCGACAACCGGCATCGGCGCCACTCGCCGTTGGGTGAAAAGTAAATTTCAACAATGGAGTGATGCCACCGGGGGAGCACTCCAACCCGCTTTCTTCTGGTTTACCGCGACAATCTGCGGCACCACCCGGGAACATGCCGATGTGATTGCCACCCTTCCGGGAACCATGCCCCAGGCACAGAACCGTCATTTTATTGTCAGCGGGCACATGGACAGCCGCACATTTAGCGTATGTGACCCGGTATCCACTCAACCGGCGGCGAATGACGATGGCACCGGGGTGGCAGCTTCCATCGAGATGGCGCGAATTTTCAGCCATTTCCAATTTGATGCCACCATGATTTTTATGGCGGTTACCGGGGAAGAACAGGGATTATTCGGGAGCGGCGCTTATGCCGCCTGGGCAAGACAGCACAATATCCGAATAGACGGTATGGCAACCAATGATATCATCGGGAACATCGTGGCACCGGATAGCACCATCGATAGCACCAGCGTACGGATGTTTTCCATCGGACCTTCCACCTCTATTTCCCGGCAATTGGCGCGTTATATCAAATTAAAGGCGGAACAATATGTGCCGGATATGACGGTTAATTTAATTCCCGCCCAGGATCGTCCCGGTCGAGGCGGGGATCATATCCCTTTTAATGATGAGGGCTATGCTGCGGTACGGTTCACCGAACCGGCGGAACGCCTGGAACATCAACATAGCGATACGGATCTATTGGAGCACATGTATCCGCCCTATGCTGCCCGGGTGACGAAACTAAACGTGGCTGCTTTTGCGAGTATGATTCTGGCACCGGAAACCCCGCAAGCCCCTTTACAGGTCTCCGACGTGGGCAACGGCACCGAAGTGCTCCTGAACTGGTCATCCACCAACACCGAACCGGATTTCGCCGGTTACCGCATTGCCTGGCGCTTTGCCGATTCCCTGTTTTACCAATCCATTGTCCCGGTGGGCAATGTTACCCAATATACCCTTTCCGGGCTGACCCCCAATCGTGCTATCTTCATTTCCTATTCCGCATTGGATGTGGACGGGAACGAAAGTATTTTCTCATCCGAAATCCTGGTCACCCCCAGCAACATTCCGGCAGTGCCCCAACAATTCAATGCCACTTCCACGCCAACCCATGTCTTTTTGGATTGGGAGCCCAATATCGAACTGGACCTCGACAGTTATTTAATCACTCGTACTGATCCGAACAACAACAGCGTCACTTTCACCGTAGACTCCGCCACCACGGAATTTATGGATAACACCGCCCAGCCCCATACCCTGTACACTTATACAGTTCAGGCAAAAGACATTGACGGGAATTTGAGCGCGCCTTCGCCTGCTGTGCTCGGGCAGTTAGCCACCCATGATGCCGGCATTCTCCTGGTGGATGACAGCAAGGACGGTCCCGGGGGAAATCCGCTGTTTCCCACCGACCAGCAGGTGGATGATTATTACGACCAAATCCTGAACAATTTTACAATCGCCCGGCAATGGGATGTAGCGGATAGCGTGAACGCCGGGATCCTCATGCAGGATGCTCACCTGGGAGTCTATTCCACCGTTATCTGGCATAGCGATGTGCGCATTCCCAACAACCCCATCTCCGAAGACACGGTTGCCCTGCGGAAATACGTGGAAAACGGCGGCAATCTGGTGATGATCGGCTGGCAGCTAATGAACAGCACTTCCGGAGATGTCGCCTTTTCCCCGGGAGATTTTATACACGATATCTTTTTTGTGGATTCCGTGCAAACCAACCCGCAATTGGATTTTCAGGGCGCCTCTCCCCAGTTAGCCGGATATCCTGCCGTTTCTGTGGACAGCACCAAACTGCCGGCAAGTTTCGGCGGCAATCTGCTTTCCATGGAAGCATTTACCGCTCTCGCCGGGGGAACCGATTCCGAGGTGATGTATCATTACAACAGTTCATCAACTCCCCCATCCCTGTTTGACGGTGAACCGGTAGCGTTGCGCCATATAGCCACAGATGCCCGGGTAATTGTAATCGGCTTTCCGTTGTATTTTATGGAACAACCATCCGCACAGCAGGTGATCACCCGGGCGTTGTTAGATTTAGGAGAAATAACCGGCATTGGGGAGCCATCTGCCGGGTTGGAATCCGGCAAATGGCAATTCGAACTTTTTCATAATTATCCCAATCCATTCAACCCCAGCACCCGGATCACCTATCAACTACCAAGGTCATCAGAAGTGGAGTTGGTCATTTTCGATTTGTTAGGACAGCGCGTCAGAACCCTGGTGAAGGGCAAGCAGGAACCCGGAACATATAAGGTGCAATGGGATGGGAGAGATGATTCCGGCACAACCGTGGCAAGTGGAATTTATTTACTCCGTCTTTCGGCCGGGAATTTTAAACAAGTGCAAAAGATGATATTACTCAGATAAGATGAGAAACCTGATGAACGGAGGGAAAACAATGGAGCTAAATAAATTCAAAATAGCTGCCGCCCAGGCAGCACCGGTGTTTCTGAATCGCCAGGCAACGGTGGACAAAGCGTGCCAGATGATTCTAAAAGCCGGAGAAAACGGCGCTAAACTCATTGTGTTTCCGGAAGTGTTTATTTCCGGCTATCCGGATTGGGTGTGGGTCGTTCCCAACAGCAAGGGCGCTATTTTGAACGAACTCTATACGGAACTACTGGAAAACGCGGTTACCATCCCGGATGAAAGCACCCGCCAGTTGTGTGAGGCGGCGAAGGCTGCCGGGGTGTTTGTGGCTATCGGAATGAACGAACGCAACAGCGAAGCCAGCAACGCCAGTTTGTATAATACGA
>CAYYGL010000007.1:10564-53338 GCA_964471235.1 uncultured Calditrichaceae bacterium | reverse complement strand
CTCTTCCCGACAAATCGGGATCTTCGACTTTCCAAGAGAGGGGGATGAAAGGGGGGAGAGTTAAATATGCAGCCTCAGAAAAAATTATCAAAATTTCTTCAACCTAACCAGAAATTTTGAAATGGAACACTAAAACACTATCATTGTCCCCCACAATCAAAAAAGAATATTCATTGTTGAAGTGAGAAATGGTTGTCAATAATATGCCCCTGCCGCCTGGCATTGCTGCTGCGATTGTCGCTCCCCTGCTTACCCCTCTTCTACCCATCTACTCATCATCCACCCATTCACCCTCCGAAGATACCCCGTTTCAGGAACCTGCCATGTCCTTTTTGTCCCACGTACCGGCAGTTATCCACTATCACCCGACCGCGGGAGATCACCGTCTCGGCGATTCCCTGCACCTCAAATCCCTCGTAGGCATTGTAGTCCACGTTCATGTGGTGGGTCACCGAATTGTTCACGCTGATGGTTTCTTTGCGGTCCGGGTTGAAGATCACCAGGTCGGCATCACTGCCCACGGCAATGGTGCCTTTTTGGGGGAACAAGCCGAAAATTTTTGCCGCCGCAGTGGAGGTAATGTCCACAAATTTATTCAGGGAGATACGCCCTTCCACTACCCCGCCCTGGTAAATCAGACTCATCCGATTCTCCACCCCGGGTGCACCGTTGGGAATCCGGGTGAAATCCTCCTTTCCGATGGTCTTCTGACCTTCGTAAAAAAAGGGGCAATGGTCGGTGCCGATGGTCTGCAAATCACTCATCCGCAGTCCCTCCCACAGTTTTTCCTGATTCCATTTTTCCCGTAGCACCGGCGTCATCACATACTTGGCGCCTTCAAATCCCGGGAGGTTGTAATAAGATTGATCCAGGAACAGGTACTGGGGGCAGGTTTCGGCATAGGCAGGAATCCCGCGGTCCCGGGCGATGACCACCTGTTCCAGTGCATCCGCACAGGAGAGATGGACAATATACACTGGAACCCCGGCGACTTCGGCGATGGCAATAGCCCGGTGCACGGCTTCCGCTTCCATCCGGGTCGGTCGGGTCAGGGCGTGCCATTTGGGTGCTGTTTTGCCTTCTGTTACTGCTTGCTTTACGATCTCGTCAATCACAATGCCGTTTTCGGCGTGCATGGCGATGACGCCGCCCAGTTCCCCCACTGTTCGCATCACCCGGTACAATGTGCCGTCGTCCACATAAAGCACCCCCGGGTATGCCATGAACAGCTTAAAGGAGGTAATGCCTTCCCGATCTGCCAGTTGCCGGAGTTCCCCCAGCCGCTCTTCCGGCATATCGGTGACAATCATGTGAAAACCGTAGTCGATAGCGCATTTGCCTTGCGCCTTGCGGTGCCAGGTTTCCAGCGCCTCCAGGGAGGAATGCCCTTTCTCCTGGGTGGGGAAGTCGATGATGGTGGTCGTGCCGCCGTGGGCAGCGGCGCGGGTGCCGGTTTCGAAATCATCCGAGGAGACAATGCCTTCTTTGCCAAAGGGCAGTTCAAAGTGAGTGTGGGGGTCGATACCGCCGGGAATGACCAGCTTGCCGGCAGCATCAATTACCCGGTCAGCATTCACCGAAAGCTGCTTGCCAATCAGGGTAATGGTTTCGTCTTCCACAAAAATATCCGCCCGGTAATCATCCGTTGCAGTAACGATTCTGCCGTTTTTTATCAAGAGTGACATGCCTTCTTCTCCTTGTGTTGGGCTGTATGGAAAATAGAAACCCGGCGGGGAAAAAACAATGGGGAATGTTGAAGGATAAAATGATTGGAAGTGGAGAGCGAGGGGAAAAGAGTTTGAGTACTTCATTCTCCGATTTCATAGTACTGTATTGCATAACGTTTGTGAATGAAGCATTTTGAGACCGATTAGTTGATTTGAACAGGGTGTTAAAATAATGTCCGTTCGACATAAGAAAAATAGAACGCTGATAAATGATGCCTTACGCCAATACATCCAGCAACAAGACAATATACTGGAAAAGACACTTCGTAAAGTGATCCGGGAAGAACTGAAATTGATCTCAAAGTAGCCTTACTTTACGTGGTCTCCCGTTTGAGTTTTCTCCCTTAATCCCCCCTACCGGTAACGAATCCATCGTATGATTTCCGGTAGGGTAGGTCTTTTGCCGTACATCAGGATTCCCACCCGGTAAATTTTAGCGACCAGATAGGTAAACAGGATGATGGTGAGGATATTAATCCCGATGGCAGCAATAATTTGCCAGGCGGGCGGATCACCGATGATTGTTCGCATAAACATGGTAATGGGAGAAAAGAAGGGCAGCAGGGATAACACCTGGGCGGTTGTGGCATCCGGTGCCTGCAACCCCAGGGAGATGCTGATGATAAAGGGCAGTATCAGGAGAACGATAACCGGGGTGGAAGCTGCCTGGGCGTCTTCCTGGGAGGAGGTAATAGCACCCACCGCCGCAAACAGGGTGGAAAACTCAAAATACCCCAGTAAAAAAAACACCACAAAATAAATCAACACCAGGGGCGAGAAATTGATATAACCAGAGAGGGTCGGCAGGGTCGCATTAGCGGTAATAAAGGCGCCCAGGGAGATCAATGCCCAGATCAGGTATTGGGTCAGTCCCGCGCTGCCCACCCCGATTAATTTCCCCATCATCAATTGAAAGGGGTTGCTGGATGAAAGCAGAATTTCCAGAATCCGGGAGGTCTTCTCTTCCAGAACGCCGCGCATCACCATGGTGCCATACAAAATGATGGTGATGTAGAGCATCATTACAAAGGTGATTGCCACTAAGATGGTGATATCCCCCTGGTCGGTTGATTTTTCCCCGGTACCAATCGGCTCAGTGATGATGGTAACATCGCGGGTTAATTGTTCAACCTGGACCGGGTCGAGACCGGCTTGTTGCAAACGAATTTTGTTGATTGCCCGGGAAAGCCGCTGGTGCAGTAGTTGAAGCGATTTTGTTTTCCATGCCTTTTTCACCCGGTAAACAACGCTGTCCTGCTGCAATACATTTGCCGGAATTACCACAATGGCATCGATATCGCCGGTTAATACGGAATTCTCTAATTCTGTCTTATCGTGAGAATAGGTTTCCGGAGAGATGGCAGTTACCACAAAACGCGGTCGCCCGGAAGAAAGGGTATCGGGGAACAGGGAAGTCAATTGATTCCCGAAAAGCCCGCTTTCATCCACCATGTGAATATAAAGGGGGTCCTCTCCGCCGGACCAATCCACCAGGAACGGAACGAGATAAATACCTACCAGCAGGAATGGTCCCAACAGGGTGGAAATTAAAAAGGTTTTGGTAAGCACCTTACTGACAAATTCCCGTTTGATGATGGTCCAGGTTTTATTCATGATTATCCTCCCCCACTAAATCGATGAAAATGTCATTCAAAGAAGTTTCAGCGGCTTCAAAGCGGCGTACCTCGATGGAGGCGTCCGCCAATGCCCGAAATAGCTGGGCGGGCACAGCGTCTTCCCGCAGGCGGATTTCCATGTAATTGCCGTAATCATTTACCGATTTCACCATCGGAAGCGTTGAGATAAAATTGCCGTCACCGGAATATTCTACTATTACTGCATTGTGGCTGTACCGCTGTTTAATTTCGCTCATCGTTCCCTGTAAAATTACTTTACCACGATTGATCAGGCAGATGCCTTCGCACAACTTTTCCGCCTGTTCCATCAAATGGGTGGATAAGATGATCGTCACCCCCCCCTGCTTCAACTCCAGCAGGATGTCTTTCAGAAATTTGGTATTCACCGGGTCTAACCCGGAAAACGGTTCATCCAGAATGAGGAGATCCGGCGAATGGAGGATGGTGGCAATAAATTGGGCTTTTTGTTGTAATCCTTTAGAAAGTTCCAGAATTTTTTCATGAGCACGGTCTGCCAACTGAAATTTTTCCAGCCACTGCATGGCAATTTCCCGTGCCCTATGTGCCGATAGCCCTTTTAATTCTCCTAAAAATTGCAGATGATCCACCAGCCGCATCTTGGGATACAGCCCCCGCTCTTCCGGCAGGTAGCCAATCCGGTTTTTATGCTGCTCCTGAAAAGGCGTCCCCCACAGGGCAATACTCCCGCTGTCGGGGATCAGGATATTCATAATCATCCGCATAATGGAAGTTTTCCCGGCGCCGTTGGGACCCAACAAGCCGTACATCTGCCCTTCCGGGATGGTGAATGATACCCCGTCCACCGCCTTTAGTTCGTCATAAGATTTGGAAATCGTATCCACTTCCACTGCATTCATAACATCTCCCGGTTTTATGCTATGCCTGTTGCACGCTACAATCAAGTTTGCTAATCTAACACATCTTCCCTGAAATTCCACTGGGTTGTTAAAAAAATCCGACGGTTCTGTCGCATTCGGAACCATACCCAGCCCTTTGTGCTTCGTCGCGAACCTCCATGTTGGTTACCTGAAATTTTGATATGAAAGACGGTTTTCACATTGACATTGTTTCATTTCCTGTGTAAGATGGTTCGATTCCAAATTGGTTGCGTGACAACCCGGCATTAATTTCCCGGGCAACCCGGGAGACAATTTGGTTGAAAGGATTTTAAGATGGACAGCCAAAACGGAAGCACCACCCAATCCACCGTCATCACCATAACGGCGCAAGAATATGCCCACCGGAAGGACCGGCTGGTGACCGAAGAGCCGCTGGAGATACGGGTTATCGATATCGAAAACCATCGTCAGCCCATGCATTCCCTGGCAGTAACCATGCGCACCCCGGGAGACGATTTCGAATTAGCCGCCGGGTTTCTGTTTTGTGAAGGCATTATCCGGCAGGCATCCGACATTTTGGAAATTGCCTATTGCCAGAATAGCGCACCCGATGAACAAAACAATGTGGTCAAAGTGACCCTGGCGCCCCCCCTCCGGTTTCGCAGTGAAGGGATGAGTCGGCATGTATTCACCTCTTCCAGTTGCGGAATTTGCGGTAAGGCAGCCCTGGAGATGGTGCATCAGGCGGCGCCATTCCCGGTAGCGGGAGATTTTGCGATTTCCCCGGCGCTGCTGTACTCCTTGCCGGAGCGGTTATCGCTTTCCCAGCCGCTTTTCGCCTGCACCGGCGGGCTGCATGCAGCAGCGATCTTTGAAATTGACGGTGAATTGCTGCTGTTGCGGGAAGATGTGGGGCGTCACAATGCCATGGATAAGGTAATCGGCAGGTTGTTGTTGGATGGGCACTTACCGGCATCGCAGCGAATGATGATGGTCAGCGGGCGGGTTGGGTTTGAACTGGTGCAAAAAACGATTCTGGCGGGCATTCCCATGTTAATATCCGTGGGGGCGCCTTCCAGCCTGGCGGTAAAACTGGCAAGAGAATTCGAGATCACCCTGGTGGGCTTCCTGCGGGAGGATCGGTTGAACATCTACAGCGCGCCGGAACGCATTCGAATACCTGCGGAGGAGGGATAGTCGAAAATCATTCCACTTAGAATCCCCTTCGCCCTTGTTCTCCCCCGCTTACAATTATATCGTTATTGACATTCAAAAGTCGATCGCTTATATTTTTGCGCCAAGTGCTTGTGGAAACAAGGCACTAAGATATACCGGAGTATTCACAAAAACCGAAAAGAACACACCATCCACTAAACACATGATTACCAGAGGAGCTGCATCTTGAATCGACATTTGCTTATTTGGTTAGTGATAGGTTCTTCACTCCTTTTGTATGCCCAGGGAGAAGATGAAACGGATTTATTCAACCAGGGGGTAAAGGCATATCAACAGGAACGTTATCAAACTGCCCAGGGGGTATTCTTAAATCTCTGGCAGCAGTATCCTCGGGGGAAATATGTTACTGCCGCCCGTCTGATGTTAGCCAAGACTTATTACAAGCTACACGAATACGACAAAGTGGAACAACTCTGTTTGGGTTTTTACAGCCGTTTTCCGGAGAGCAATTATCTGGATGACATGCATCATTTGTTGGGAAATACCATGTTCCGGGTGCGAGATTACAAGCGTGCGGTGGAAGAATGGCTATGGGTAATTGAAAACAGCAAAGACCCTCGATTGAAACGGATTGACGGGGAATATATTTTACATACCATGGAACATTTTTTAACTCCCGACCAGGTAAAGTCTCTTCAAACCCGTCATCCCAATGCCGAATTTAACGGGCTGGCAACCATCGTTTTGGCGAAGAAGCTGCTGCGTAAGGGAGAGAGTGCACGTGCCCGTTCACTGTTAAGCAGGTTTCTTCAGGAACAGCCCAATCATTTCTATGCGGATGAAGCCCGGCGATTGCTGGGGAAACCGACTGCTGCGGTTGCCCACAACGGTTTTCTATTTTTAAAAGCCAACCAGGGGGAACATAAAAAAATTGCCGATGAAATCGAGTTGGGAATGCGATATGCGTTATTTGAGCATCGGCAACGAAACCCAATTGAGAAAATCGGATTTAGAACCGTGGAAGTCACTTCCAGTGTGTTAAATGCCCTGCGCACCACCCTGGAAGAAATTGACATCAATGATCCTTTGTGTATTATGGGCCCGATTGACTCCGACCAAAGTGCTGCCCTGGCGATGTTATCCAAATATGAAAAACGACCTTATATCATTCCCTTAAGTTCCCAGGCCGGGGTAACCGGTTTAAGTCCTTATGCTTTTCAGATTAATCCGGATGTTCATACCAAGGGACGTTTCCTGGGTGAGTATGCGTGTCGGGAAAAACAGTTAAAGCGAATTGCCATTCTGGCGCCGGCGAATGAATACGGGCAAAACTTTGTCGAAAGTTTTAAAGAAGCTTCCCAGGCGAATGGGGGTGAGGTGGTGATCACCCAATGGTATTATGACGATACGCAGGATTTTACACCGCAATTCCGGGCAATCTGGCGGGCGGGGGTTTATTATGCCTTTCTGGATTCCATCACCGGTGTGGATTCCACCCTCTCCGAGAAAGAGTTGAAGAGCGCTTATCGGGACTATCTGGATATGAAATTCAAGACCAAGCGACCGGGTATCCGCATAGATTCGACCGATCTCCCTGCGACCGGTATTGATGCGATTATGATGGTGATACAATCCTCGGCTTTAATTCCCTATGTGGCTCCGCAACCGGCTTTCAACAATATCCAGGCGCAATTGCTGGGCAATGAGGGGTGGAATGACCCTGCGCAGCTCCGTAAATATAAAAACGAACTGGATGGCCTTATCTATATTACTGCCGGGTATTTTGACCACAACTCCAACAGCTATCACCTTTTTATGAATCGTTTTCGCAGTGAGATGAAAACCACCCCGGGAACCTTCCATTTACTGGGCTATGACATCATGAAATGGCTGCTGTCCCGCTACAACCCGGGCATCTCCCGTGATGAATTCCGGCAGCGTTTGGAGCAAACCAAAGATTTTAACGGAATTATGGAAAATATCCGCTTTTCCACCACCCCGCGGGTGAATAATAACCTTACCGTGATTCAATTGAACCTGGGACAATTGATTCCCCAAGAATAAGGACATATACCGATATTGTTGCAAAAACGGTGGTGGAGGATTATGAGTGCGAGCCATCCTCGGGGAGCAAAGCGAAAGCCCAATACCTTAACGGCTTAAGTAATAAAGCCGTAACAGATGCAGCTCTTCATAACTAATTTCCCCATCAAAGGCATCGTAAACCGGGCGAAGACGTTCGGTTCCCAGTTGTTCGAATTTTTCGAGCACCCGGGTTTGCTGCGCTTTGGAAAGGGTGGAGTGGGAAAGTAAACCGTCTGCCCGCAGTGTATACCCCTCTTGAACATATTTATACAGATTCTGCAAAATGGTAGAAAGTTTCACCCCGTAACCCGCCCTCAGGTCATTCAGCGACCGACCGTTGTTATAAGCTTCCCCTACCTCCACGTGCCGCGGTTTTGTAATGTCGACAGAGCGTTTGGGCGATGCCGGAGATTGGGTCGCCCGAGTTTGTTCCCCAATTCCTCTCTCGTTACAATAGCGCCGGATAATTTCCAGAAAACTATCCCCGTATCGTTCTAACTTAGCCGATCCCACCCCGTGGATGGTTAAAAAGTGGTGCCGGGATTGGGGATAATATGTCGCCATCTCCGCCAGGGACTTATCGGAAAATATCACATAGGGGGGTACTTTCTGCCGGTCTGCCAGGCGTTTTCTCTCCCGGCGCAGCAGTTCAAACAGGGTCCGATCATACGCTTCCGAAATTCCTTTTTTGATTGTGGTGGTTGCTTCTTCCTGTAAAGTAGCATATACCTTCTCTTTACCGGAAAGCACCCGGTAAGATTTGGGATTTAATTTCAGACTGCCGTAAGTTTGGTCCTTATCCAAGTATCCCTGGCGGATAAACTGGCGAGCGAGGTGTGCCCACTGTTTTTTGCTGTATTCCATGCCAATCCCGTAGGTAGATAAATTATGATGCCCGTGGCGCAGAATTTTTTGGGATTCGGAGCCGCGCAGCACATCGATGATATGGGCGCTGCCAAACAATTCCCCGGTGCGGTAGATACAGGAAAAAAATTTCTGAGCAGGAATGGTGACATCGATTTGTTCCGGTTTCTCCATTGTACAATTGTCGCACATCCCGCAATTGGTGGCGGTGTAGGGTTCCCCAAAGTAGGTAATGAGTGGTGTGCGGCGGCACTGGTGAGTTTCGGCAAAATCGACCATCTTGTCGAGGTGGTGGAGAGCAATTCGTCGTTGCCGGGGGTCCTCCTTTTGATCGATAAAATATCTTATTTTTTGAATATCGCCATAGCCGAAGAGCAGCAGGCAGTCTGCCCGCAAACCGTCCCGCCCGGCGCGCCCGATTTCCTGGTAGTAAGACTCGATGCTTTTGGGGAGATCGTAATGGATGACAAAACGGACGTTGGATTTGTTAATTCCCATCCCGAAGGCAATGGTCGCCACAATGATTTGCACATCATCCCGGATAAACAATTCCTGGTTTCTTTTTCGATCCGTGTCTGCCATGCCGGCGTGATAGGGGCGGACTGAATACCCATGTGCCTGTAAGCCGTCTGCCAGGGCTTCTACCTGTTTCCGGGAGAAACAGTAAATTATGCCCGATTGGTCGGGGAATTGTTCCAGGAACGACAGCGTTTGTTGAAACGGGTCTGCCTTGGGCATGACCCGAAGGAAGAGATTTTTGCGGTTAAAGCTGGCAATAAATTTTCGGGGCTGCTGAAAATGCAAACTTTTGCAAATATCGTCCTGCACCCGGGGAGTGGCAGTCGCGGTTAAGGCAATACCCACAGCTTGGGGGAATTTCTCTTTTACCCGGGCAATCTGACGGTACTCAGGACGAAAATCGTGTCCCCATTCGGAAATGCAATGGGCTTCATCGATGGTAAGACAATCTACCGGAACGTTCGAGAGAAGCGAAAGAATACCCGGCTTCATTAATGTTTCCGGGGCAACATACAGCAGACGGACTTCCTGTTGTTTAATGCGCCGGATATTCTCGGAGTACTCCTTCGGGGATAAGGAACTGTTCAATAAAATTGCATCAACCCCTACCTGCACCAGTTGTTCCACCTGGTCTTTCATCAAGGAGATCAGAGGGGAAACCACGATGGTCAATCCTTTAAAAATCAATGCCGGAATTTGATAACAAAGCGATTTCCCGCCGCCGGTCGGCATAACAACCAGCGTGTCGTTTTTCCGCAGTACATTTTGGATAATTTCTTCCTGAAGCGGTCGGAAGGCTTCGTAACCGAAGACCGTTTTTAAAAGCGTTCTGGCTTGCGTTAACATAAAACAAATTTAGCATGGCTGAAAAACAAAAGCAATACCTCTCCACACAAGTGACAAGCATCTTTACCGGTTTTTCCGTTTCGTGATGGAACAAGGTACACGCAGAGTCTCGCGGATTCTTCTGGTAGCTCCCATTCTCGGCAAAAATCCGTGTGCCCTGTGTCATCTGCGTTCTATCCCCTCTTTTTGATAGCACACGGAATACATTGACAGGGCAAAGACTCGCGAAATCTTTTTCAAAACTTTTTTCCGGCAAAATTCAGTGCCTTCCGAGTTCTATCTCCTTTGCGAAGAGAACAGGTCAGCACCGTTTCCGGCTTACCAATGAAGTCTGTACAGGCAAAGAATAAATCACTTGATTTTGCCATGAGTCCTCTATAAATTGATTGTTCGAAATTCAGGGAGGGCCCATAGCTCAGTTGGTTAGAGCAGCCGACTCATAATCGGCTGGTCCCAGGTTCGAGTCCTGGTGGGCCCACAATATGGTGGGTATCCAACCCCCCCTGGGGACAAGGAGAGTTAACTTGCTCATGTTTTATCAACATAGATTTTTTTGTTTCATTTTAAAAATAACATTATTAAAGAAGGTGCACTTGATGATTGGGTGCACCTTTTTTAGTTTAGATACGATTCCTGAGCATGGGAAATCGGTAAGTATCACCGGATATTAATGAGGAGGATTTTTCGTGAAAAATCTGATGGATAGCTTGATTAAATTACAGGAATATGACAATCGTTTACAAGAGCTATCTCTCCAGAAAGGCGATTTACCGATGATTATCGAATCATTGGACGAAGAGCTGCAGAAGAAGACCGAGAAGTTGGCGGAGTTGGAGGCATCCATTGTCAAAATGCAGACGGATCGACGGTTGTTCGAAAAGGAAGTGGAAGCCAGTAAGGTGCAACTCAAGAAGTATGAAGATCAACTTTACCAGGTGCAAAACAACAAAGAATACGATGCCATCTCTTCGGAAATCGATACCAAGAAGGCGGAGATAGAGAGTCTGGAAAACCGGATCATCCAAACATTGGAAGATGAAGAAGAACTGAAGAAAGAGGTAGAGGAAAATAAGGCTGGCATAAAGGAGCTGGAAAGCCAATTAAGCGAGCACCGGCAGGAGTTGCAAGAAATTGACCAGCAGACCAACGCCGAAGAGAAACGGCTTCAGGTGGAGAGAGAAAAAGTTGCCAAAACCATAGATGATCGTCATTTACGGCAGTATGAGCGGATTCGTAAAGCCAAAGGAGGGCTGGCAGTGGTTCCGATTATGCGCGGTTCCTGTGGCGGATGTTACTCTGCCATTCCTCCCCAACGGATTGTAGAAATTCGCAAGGGGGATCGTCTGTTTGCCTGTGAATATTGCGGACGCATACTGGTTTGGGTTGACTAAAACAAGCCATTCGTTGCGCAGGTTCGCCAGCAAGGATAATGACCGGGCGATAGGAAACAACTTTTTGCATCATGCGTTGAATTTTTCGGTGTATTTGGAGCAGGTCAGGTGATCGCCTCCGATTTATCGGGGGAGGAAAGTCCGGACTCCACAGAGCAGGATGCCCGGAGTGAATCCGGGACTCACAAAGCGAAAGCCTTGTGAGATGGAAAGTGTCACAGAAACGATACCGCCCGGCACTCAAATTTTATTTGCGCCCGAAATGAAGTCACCGAAACTTCAGGAAACGTGATACCGATAATGATACCATTCCGAGTCGGGGTAACAGAAGTTGAGTGCCGGGTAAGGGTGAAATGGCGGGGTAAGAGCCCACCGGGCGGCTTCTGAGAAGAAGTTTCCTGCTGGCAGGAAAGTGGTAACACCCGCGCCGGATAAACCCCATCCGGAGCAAGACCAAATAGGGGAGAACTCTCTTCAGAGAGACGAAGTGGCTCGCTTCGTTTCCCGCCCAGGCGGGATGAACTCCCGGGTAGGTCGCATAGATAAATGATCACCCCCCAGCACTCAATTTCTTTCTTTGCTGCCAGTGAAATCACCCTCCACCAACATAGAACGAAATTGAGTGCTGGGAACAGAATCCGGCTTATCGACGTGCTTCAAATACACCTGTTTTTTTTATCCGGAACCGGTACCATAAGATGGCTTATCTAAACTGACATACAGATTCGAAATCCTTCAAAATTCAATTTCTTCCCATCTACCATACCTCCGAGGGCATTAATTTCATTGTTTGATTTTCCGAAAATTCATACTACTTTTAAAATATTTTAAAATAAAACTGGAAAGACAATGCGTCCGTTAAAAGAAAATTGGGAATCTTTCTTATCATTTTTAAGATCGACTCGTTTGGTAGGCACAACCCTGGATAACTTTTTACTGAAAAGTTTTTATGCCGTGGTGCTCATAGGAATGATTGTTTTGCTGCTTCCTTCCGAACGTCCTTTTGAGTATAGTAATTTAACCATTGGAAGCATCTCCCCGGAGGAGATCATTGCCCCCTTTAAATTTGCTATCCAGAAGACACCGGAAGAGTTGGAGAAAGAACGGCAGGCTGCCCGGGCAAGTGTTCCCCCGCTCTTTGATAAGCAGCCGGATATTGCCAACATCCAGGAAATTACCCTGAATAAGTTTTTTTCTGACATTGACAAATTCTTTGAAACCGTATCGTTAAATGCCACGCCCGAAGGCTACACGACCCCGGAAAACATTCAGGCACGGGTGGATAGTTTTCTGCAGCAAATTGCTGTAAATTACCGAATTGTGCTCCCTCAGCCGGCATTTGTGGAGTTGTACACCGTGTATAAAAAGAAACAACTTCAGGCATTTCAGGGACTGCTGAATCAGGGGTTATCCGCTGTTTACAGCCGGGGCATTATCGATCGACCAAAATCCGAGATAAAACGGGAAACCAGTAACAACAACGTGACCATTGTGGAAAACGGGGTGGAGGAAACGTTCTCCATTGATGAGGTTTTGGAAGTTTCCGAAGCCCAAAACTATCTTCTCTCCATGCTGATGAAACAGTTTGGTGAGCAATCTCCCCAGTTAACTGTAGCCAAATACCTGTTGGCTTCTTTCATTCGCCCCAATTTGAAATATAATGAGAAGCTAACAATCGAGCGCAAAGAACAGGCGGTGCACGATGTTCCCCTGACCCGCGGGTATGTGGAGCAAGACGAACGAATTATCGACAGCAATGAGAAGGTAACCCCGGAAATATACCAAAAATTAGTCTCCCTCTCGTTGGCATTAAAGGAACGTTCTGCCTGGAAAGGCGGTTTGCAGCAACTCAAATTTCAAGCCGGGAAGTTTTTATTTGCCATTATTCTTCTGATTTTTACGGTGCTCTACATCTATTTCTACCGGAGGTCGATTTTCACCAACAATAGTTTCCTGGGAATGATCACCATCATTCTGGTCATGCAACTCAGTCTGGATGCATTGATTATCGATGTTCTACACTGGTCGGAACTGACCATCCCGGTTGTGTTGGCACCCATGCTGCTGGCAATTTTATTGGATTTCGGCATCGCCTTTATTTGTACCATTACCTTGAGTCTGGTCCTGGGGGCTGCATTGGGAAATGATTTCACGTTTGCCTTCATGAGTCTGATAGTGGGCAGTGTCGGAATTTACTCGGTACAAAAAATTCGAAACCGGGGCGATATGTTCCGGGCAATCCTGTTTGTCCTTACCGCTTATTTTGTGGTCAATTCGATTGTCGGCATGCTTCATTTTGCCACCCTGAAAACCATCATCACTGATTTCACATATTATATGTTACTGAGCGCGATTGTGGCTCCTATCGTCGTTTTCTTTATGGTAAACATCTTTGAACGTTTTTTTGATGTCACCACGGACATCACCTTGTTGGAGCTTTCGGATTTAAACCACCCCTTATTAAAGCAACTCTCCGTGAAAGCACCCGGAACATTTCACCACAGCATTGTGGTGGCAAACCTGGCTGAGTCGGCTGCATTGGCCATTGGTGCAAATGCGCTGTTAACTCGCGTGGGATGCTACTTTCATGATATCGGAAAGATGAACAAGCCGGAATATTTTGTGGAAAATCAGATGGGCGGGGTGAATAAACATGAGGGGGTGTCTCCGTACATGAGCAGCTTGATCCTGGCAAATCATGTTAAAGAAGGGATCAAACTGGCAGAAAAATACCGGCTCCCTCATGCGGTTACAAAATTTATTCCGGAGCATCACGGCACCGGTTTGATGACATTTTTCTACCACAAAGCATTAAATACCTCCGATGAAAAAGAAATTAATGAGGGTGATTTCCGCTATCCGGGGCCCAAACCCCAGAGCAAGGAAACGGCAATTGCCATGCTATCCGACACAGTGGAAGCTGCATCCCGCGCCTTGCAGAATCCCACTCCCCAGCGTATCCGCAATTTGGTGGATACCCTGGTGGATAAAAAAATAGAGGAAGGACAGTTAGACGAATCCAATTTGACCTTCCTTGATATCAAGCGGATTAAAGAAGCTTTTGTACCTATCCTTACCGGTATCCATCATGTTCGGATTGAGTATCCAACGGATGCCGATAAAGAAAAGCCCGCTCAGCCGGTTCCAACGAACTCCAAGAAAAGCGGCATGGAACAACCGGTTCAATCGGCAGCGCTGCAAACCAAAGGGAAACATGGAAGTTAAGCCGGACATTATTTTCCATCAAACCGATATTACCCTGCCGGTTACCTTGCTTCAACAGTTCATACGCCGGGTGATTCGAGAGGAGAAAATCCCGGTAGTCGAGCTGCGGATTATTTTTGTGGATGATGAGCACCTGCGCCGCCTCCATCGTGATTTTCTGGATGATGACACTTATACCGATGTCATGACGTTCAACCTGGGAAGTGAACAGGCGATCGAGGGTGAAATCTATATTTCAGTGGACCGGGCACGAGTGCATGCCCGGGAATTCCGGGTTCCGCTGGAAGAAGAACTCGTCCGATTAATCATTCATGGGCTGTTGCACCTGAAAGGATATGATGATCAAACTCCCCCGGAACGCGCCCGAATGCGGACCCGGGAAAATGAACACTTGAAAAAAATGCTGAAATTATTCCCGGATTGAAACATTCCCGATGAGGGTTAATGCCGGCAAGTTGGTTCTTGCTGTCGGAAGCCCTGTTTACTGGGTAGAATATCCCCGGAAATATTGGCTTTTAACCTTTGAAAAGGTTATATTTTGACACAAAATATGATGTGTGATAAAATATGAGGTAATGTTACACCCTTGGTAGAAATCCTTCTTTACTGTGGGGCGTTTATCCTTTTGCTGGGACTATCCGCATTCTTTTCCGGATCGGAAACAGCCTATTTTTCATTGACCGATGCCGTTATCGATCGATTTCGCTCCTCAGACGATATAAAAGAACGACGGGTTGCAGAATTACTCAGCCAGCCTCAGCAATTGCTTATCACAATTGTTTTAGGCAATACGATAGTTAATATTACCACTGCCTCGTTAGCTGCCATCCTTACCCACCGGCTGGTTATCTTTACCGGCTTAAACCACTGGCAGGTATGGGGTGTGAACGGGCAAATCATCGCTATTTTTATTGATGTGGTTATTGTCACCCTGGTCATTTTGATCACCAGTGAGATTATCCCCAAGGTTGTAGCTATCCGGAATCCTCGCTCATTTTCCAGAAGAACCGTCTTTCCACTGAAAATGATTTATCATTTCTTGTATATTTTCACTTACCCATTAACCCGCTTTACCTCCCTGTTGCAAAGTTCCGACAAACTCACCCGAGGGAAAATCCTTATAACGGAAGAAGAATTAAAGATTCTGGCGGAGATGGGGGAAGAACACGGATCGTTGATGCAGGATGAAAAGGAAATGATTCATTCCATTTTTGAGTTTGGGGAAACCACCGTGAAAGAAATTATGGTTCCCCGAACCGATATGGTAACGGTAGAAGTGAGTACTTCCCTGACCCAATTAATGGATTTGGTAAAACGCAAGCCGCTTTCCCGAATACCGGTTTATGAAAAGCGAATTGATAATGTTGTGGGGATATTGTATATCAAAGATTTATTACCGTTGCTAAGCAAGCGGAGGCGGGAACGGTTGAATTTGAAGAAACTGGTCCATAAACCTTATTTTGTGCCGGAGCAAAAGAAAATTCAGGACCTGCTACGGGAGTTTCAACGCGACCGCATCCACATGGCATTGGTAGTGGATGAGTACGGCGGTATTTCCGGACTGGTAACCCTGGAAGACATAATTGAAGAGATTGTCGGTGAAATTCAGGATGAATACGACCGGGAAAGCCCTTTGTATGAAAAAATCGATGATACCACTTTTCTGGTAAACGGCAGAATGTCCCTGGAAGAGATTAATGACGAACTGCATTTAAATCTCCCCACCGAGGAAGGCGTGGAAACCATCAGCGGGTTTATTCTGCACCTGCTGGGGGCTCTTCCCCAAAAGAATGACATTGCCCGCTACAACGGCTATCAATTTGTGGTAGAAGAAGTGGTTAAAAACCGGATTTTGAAAGTACGAATTGAAAAGACGCAACCGGATGTAAATGTTGAAAACAAATTACCCCAGTGATGTTCAGGAGCGTTACCGGGCGATTCCCTCGGTGCAGACGTTGCTGCAATGGGAAGAGATTCGCCAGGCGCCCCTCCATATCCGCTATTTGAAAAGGATTATCCAGGAAGAAATCGACATTCTCCGGGAGAAAATTCCTGTCACGCCTTCATTAACCGCTCAGCAGATTCCGTCACGCCTTCGGGGAAATATTTTGCATCGAATTAACCAACTGACTCAACCGCGGTTGAAACGGGTGATCAACGCCAGCGGGATTGTGCTGCATACCAACATGGGGCGGGCGCCGCTGGCAGAAGTGGCCCGCCGGGCAGTTCAGGAGGCAACGGAGAACTATTGTAACCTGGAAATCAATTTAGAAACCGGGCGCCGCGGGCAGCGGATGGCGTTGATAGAAGATTTGCTATGCCTGCTGACCGGCGCCGAGGCGGCGTTGGTAGTCAATAATTGCGCCGCAGCCGTATTTCTGGTATTGAACACCCTGAGCAAACGCAGGGAAGTGATTGTTTCCCGGGGCGAGTTGGTGGAAATTGGCGGCGCCTTCCGCATGCCCGATGTGATGAAAAGCAGCGGGGCGAAGATGGTGGAAATCGGCACCACCAATAAAACTCACTTGCAGGATTACGAAACAGCGATTACCCGCAAAACCGGGGCGATTTTAAAAGTGCACACCAGCAACTATCGGATCCTCGGTTTTACGGAAAGTGTTGAGATAGAGACGCTGGTGGAACTGGCGCACCGGCATCACCTGCCCCTGATATATGACATGGGCAGCGGAGTGTTGGAGGATTTGCAGCAGTGGGGATTTCCTTATGAACCCTTAGCCGGTGAGATGCTTGCCAAAGGCGTGGATGTCATTACTTTCAGCGGGGATAAGGTGCTGGGGGGACCGCAAGCAGGCATCATCCTGGGGAAAAAAGAATTTCTTGGAAAAATCAAAAAGAACCACCTCACCCGCGCCCTGCGCTGCGACAAACTGATTTACGCCGCCCTGGAAGCCACCCTGCGGCTGTATCTGAATCCTGAGCAATTACCGGAAACGCTCCCGGTAGCCCGGATGCTCACCACCTCAACGGAGCGGCTCATCCGCCGGGCACAAGCCATTCAGGAAAAATTAGTTCCAACCAGTTTGGATGTCGAAGTGGTGGAAACCTATTCCCAGATGGGCAGCGGCGCCCTGCCCCTGGAAAAAATTCCTTCCGTGGCAGTGCAGGTAAAAGCACCGGGTATTTCCGTTAGCCGTCTCTCAAAACGACTGCGGCAATACTCTCCGCCTATCATCGGTTATGTTCAGGACGATGCCCTGCTATTGAACCTGCGCACCGTACGGGAGGATGAAGATGAGATGATTGTGGAAGCGTTGCAGCAAATAGCCAAATCGGAACGCCGGTAAAATTCAATTTGATAACAGAAGTCCGAAAACATTGTATCGTCGAATAATCCGGATTGAGTTCAGAATTATGTGTAAATTTATATACGGGAAAAAATATACTGGTAGCCGCATCCCGTCACGACGGGATTGCGGTAAAATAGCGCAGGCGTTGCCGAAGGCATCCCGTTGGGAAAAGCCTGCGCCTACCAATGGTTAAAAACCAACTCAATTTTACACAAAATTGTGGACACAACCATAATCCGTTAAGCGACACACTCTTCTTATTAAAAAGAAACCGTTAGAGGATTGTAATTTGCTCTCAGCGATTACTCATCCCATGTACCCTGAGCCGGCAAAATGTTATAAAGCCATAATGGTGAGACGTGTATTGGTAGTCAAACTTACAGGAGGTGTTCGATGGGGAAATGGCTGACCTTGAGTATGATATTTAGTTTTTTGCTCGCTCCGCTTTTTGCCGTTGAGTTGAATTTTATAAAAAACAAAGACGGTAAAATTGTGTTGCTGGATGTGCAGGGAGAAAAAGAGGTGAAGCAGCTTTGCAAGGATTACTCGGCGTTAAAACCGGCGCTTCGGTTGGAAACGTTGATTGTGACCGACTTTGCACCAACGGATAGTTTCCCGGTGATGATAAAAATCCTTGGGGAGCAGAGCGGTACTTTACGGCATTTGTATTTTGTTTCTTCCGGGGAGAATCAACTGAAGCAGGAAGATTTATTGCAGGTAGTGCAAACTTTGAGGGATGGCAGGGTGGAGGATTTTCGCTGGGAGTATCAAAAGAAAATCACAAAGCAGCAAGTTGTTGAACAATTACAAGCTTCAGAAATTTTCTGGCGGCAGCTTCGGTACCTGTCCTTGAAAGGAACTGACCTGGGAGAGAGAGCCTTTTTCCTCAATAACATTATTTGGGAAAACCTGAATGGACTGGATTTATCCTATACCAATATTGATTATAATGCACTGCTGGGGATGCGCCGGAATGGTGATCATTATCCTCGATTAACTTCTCTTGACCTGGATGGCACCAGGGTTGTTCCGGGGAATTTCTTTGCTCCACTGGAAGAGACATTCCCTCGACTGAAACAGCTTTCAGTTTATTCAGATTTCGAAGTAAAGGATTGGGTTAATCTGGATACAACCCTGTTTCAACCCCTGGAAGAGTTCTATGCGTTTATAAACTATTCCGGTAATAAGGGAGTCGAAAGAGATGGGGCATTCAATTTTAAGGAAGGGAGGATTCTCGAAAACAGTAATCTGGAGAATGAGGTATCCTATCTTTCTTATCTTCAGAATTTGAAATTCAGAGGCGTGTTTTTCAGGGACTATCGTGCAAATCCTGATGAGGGGGTACCGGAATTTTTGCAGAAACAGGTAGGTGAATTGGGGTGGTTCTTTGCCAGTGCAAATGATTTCTTGGATTTCCAAAAAAACTATCCGAATGTTCAACCCACGGAGTTAACTTTTGCCGGTCCTGCAAGTGGTGGTTTTCTGTATAATCTACTCGCCAACGCGGCGGGAAAATATGCTTCGGTTCGGCATATTTACCTGGTCAGACCCCAAATGTCTTCTTTTGAAATAGAATCCTTCCGGCAGCATCCACCCATACCGGGTGCCCGGGTACATCTTATTGATATCGCTTCCACGGTCGAGGAGCGCAAGTTGAGGTGGTTGGGGCAAAGACCATATTCCCCTCCCATGCCGCCGACTCCGATAATTCCGAAAATTGAAAGACCCAAGCTCCCTCCACCCAACTTCAATAATTGAGTGAAACTTAATATCCCTTATTGCAGAGCTGATGAGAACATGACAAGGAGAGATTTCATGAATCATAAATACATTTTGTTGCTTGTGTTGTTCCTGGGAATTCCGGGGAACGTTTTTCAACTATCTGCCCAAAGTCATCTGCCGGTAGTAATTGAAATTACCCAATTGGCAGATTTTGACACATACACCGAAGTGGATTCCACCCGGGAAATTCAACTGGTCTTTAATGGATACCCGCATCTGAAACAAAAAGATATTTTTAATTTAAACCGTCTGCCCTTTAATCAAATCAGGCACCTGGTGTTAATGAATATGAAGCTGGATAATAAAACACTCGGTTACATCTTCCGGATGTTCAATACCAATGAACTTCGTACCCTTTCCCTTATTCACATGGAAGTAAAAAAAATGCCTCCGGTGATCTTTAAGGGGTTTCTGCAACATCTTGAAACAGTGAGAATTATGAACAGTCGGCTTCACAAGAAATTTTACGAAATATTTACCGTTGAACAATGTCCGAAGTTGACCCATCTGGAATTGATTAACAATCATCTGGGTAAGGGCTTTGTTAAAACTCTGAGAAAATCGAGATTGATCCCCCGCTTGAAATACCTTGACCTGAGCGGAAACAAACTCACCAACCGTGTGCTGAGTTTGTTTTTAACCGATGAACCGGGAAATCTGGAAACGTTAGTTCTGAACAACTGTGATCTGACGATTTCCAGCCGGGAGGTCTACACAGAAAAGTTTCCGGCAATTTCCAGGAAAATTGCAATGGGTGGTATCGCTGTGGATTGGAACTCGCCCTTTTTTCAGCATCTTACTCACCTGGAATTGGAGAACCCCAGTAAGAGTTATCTGAAAACATCAGAGTTAATTGGGGATTCTTCATTTTTGGCTTTGGATATTTTTAAGGGGTTTTATTTTAGTACAGAAAATTCTGCTATTAAATACATTGAGTATCTCAAAAGTTTTCAGAATAGAATGACAACAACAGATGTTTTATTTGAAGAATTGAAACAGAATGCCAGGTATCAGAAAATCTCTCGAAGTAGAGCACTCTTGTTCCAATATATGCTGCTTCCTTACCGTTCCAGATATACGAATTATTCCATATCAAAGTTAGCAGAGTTGGAAAAGATATATCGTTCACCCCAAAAGAACTATCTGGAAAACCTTATTTTGCGCGGGTCTCGTTGGAATGATATTATTGTGAGATTGGTATTGAAAAACTGCCTCCTTCCTAATTTGAAATATATAATCTTAAATGATGTCAACATGACTCAGGCGGAAATTTATCACTTGATTCATGACTTCCCACAGTATTCATTTGAGGTGCACCGGACAATCTGGATG
Source organism: uncultured Calditrichaceae bacterium (assembly GCA_964471235.1). Taxonomy (GTDB): domain Bacteria; phylum Calditrichota; class Calditrichia; order RBG-13-44-9; family J075; genus CAYYGL01. Next base: position 32,586 of record CAYYGL010000007.1, on the reverse strand, counting down.
AGTGCTCCAAAAAAAGCCATCCAGGCAGATTTTAACCCGGATTACTGGCCCCGGGTGACATGGAAGAAATAGAGAGGTTAAGATCAGTAAAACAGAACACGGAAATGGAAACGGACCAACAATCAATATCCTTAGACCCCAACCGCCAATATGTGATTGGCACCGCCGGGCACATTGACCACGGCAAGACCGCCCTGGTGAAGGCGCTTACCGGTGTGGATACGGACCGGCTGCCGGAGGAAAAAGCCCGCGGTATTACCGTCAACCTGGGGTTTGCACATCTGAGTGAAAATGTGACCATCATCGATGTGCCCGGGCACGAGCGGTTGATTAAAAACATGGTCGCCGGGGTAAGCACCATCGACCTGGTACTCTTCGTAATCGCTGCCGACGACGGGGTGATGCCCCAGACCCGGGAGCACCTGGATATCGTCAATTTACTCCGGATTCAGCACGGCATTTTTGTGATCACCAAAACGGATTTAGTCGATGAAGAATGGCTCACGTTGGTGGAAGAGGATATCCGCTCGCTGCTGCATGATACCCCGTTTGAGACAGCACCCATCCTGCGCACCTCCACGGAAACCGGGGAGGGCATTGCGGAGTTGCGTCAGATGCTGCTGGAATCCCTGAGTGCCATTCCCCCGCGCCAGGACCTGGAAGTATTCCGTCAACCAGTGGATCGGGTCTTTTCTGCCAAAGGATTTGGCACCGTCATCACCGGTACGGTGCTGAGCGGCAAGCTGCGAGTCGGCGATCCGGTGGAAATTCAACCGACGGGTCTCACTGCACGAGTGCGGGGGCTGCAAACCCACGACCATGATGTGCCGGAGGTGAAAGTGGGGTATCGGGCAGCGGTGAATTTAGCCGGTGTGGAAGTCGGTCAAATACAGCGAGGGATGGTGCTGGTGCAGCCGGGGTTGTACGAGCCGGTGCACATTATCAATGCCCTGCTGAGCGTGTTGAAATCATCCCCTGTTCCGTTAAAGAACAACCAGCGGGTGCGGCTGCATATCCACACCGTGGAAACTTTTGCCCGGGTAATTATCCCCCATGCACCGAAGATGATGCCAGGTGAGTCGGCGGTTATCCAACTTCGCCTGGAGGAACCGGTTCATGCCGGGTACCAGGACCGCTTCATCATCCGGCAATATTCCCCGCAACGGACCCTGGGTGGCGGGGTGGTATTGCAAACCAACCCCATCCCCTACCGCAAACGCTATCACGATTTATTTTCCGAAACGATGCAGCGGTTGGAGAGTGAGGAAGCAGACCAGCGCATCCTGGCTGCCTTTGATCGGCTCCATGCTACTCCATTAAAGTTGTGGCAGTTGAAAACCGCTACCAATCTCCCCCTTAAAGAGCTTCAGCAGTATATCAAATCTTTAACGACTGCCGGACAACTTTTCACGGAAAACATCGGGGGTAAGACGGTATATTTTTCCGTGGAACAGATGGAAGGTATTTTGCAGCGAATCGAACGGGTATTGGAGAAATTCCATGCCCAGTTTCCGGGCAGGGCGGGATTAAGCGAGGCGGAAATCGTCAGCCAATTGGATAAAAACTATCCCCCGGAAGCTGTTCGGAAGGCGTTGCAATTCGGTGCTCTTCAAAAACGGGTGGTGAGGGATGACAAGGCGTTCCGGCTTTCTACTTTTACGCCCAGTTTGTCCGGCAGGGATTCCGAACTGTATGCTGCCCTGGAAAGGCGCTATGAAGAGGCTCAATTTACCCCGCCCACTATCAAAGAGATCATGGCAGAGTTGGATATCTCCCAGAGGGATTTTAAGGAATTGATCAAATTATTGCGGGATGACGGCAAGCTGATTTATGTGAATGACAATTTATATTTTCATCGATCCGCTCTTGAAGCCCTGAAAAAACTGCTTAGAGAATTTTTTGCCAATAAATCAGAGGTCACCGTGGCGGAATTTAAAAGTCTTACCCAATCTACCCGCAAACATTCCATCCCGCTCTTAGAATACCTGGATAAGACCGGCATCACCCGCCGTGAGGGTGATGTACGCAAAGCGGGAGAGAGGTTGGGTAGGGAAGATTAAGAAGCAAGATTAAAGAAAGAAGGTTAAAGATTAAAGAACAATTGACAGCGGAACATAAACCATAACCTGTTCACCACACATCAACGTTTATTCGTTTTTCAATACTCCTCCCCGATGTATCTCTTTTTCGTCTTTTATCAAACTGCCGAACCAATACCCGAGCCGCACCTTCATAACCTGCTTTTGCAACACCCCGGGTCCCATCTATCCTTTTTTCCGGGCGACCACAATCATGCGTCGGCTGTCATAGCGAAATTCACTCTTGTCGTAATAACCAAAAATGTTTTCCACTTCAAACCCGGCTTTCTCCAACAGCAATTCCATCTCATAGCGGAAAATATAGCGGATGGGCAGCACGTTGGTTTTTCGGGCAATCAGATGTCCGTCTTTATCGGTAATTTCGTGGATGTACACATGAATGGCGATCTGCACGGAGGGATCATATCCCCTTGCGATATAGCGGGTAATCATCCGTTGTTTTTGTTCATCATAAAAAACGCCTTCATAGGTCAGGGGCATGGAGTGCCCCCAGTGTGCGATTTGTGAGCCGTTATAAGCCATTCGTTCTTCATGGGCATCCCAGTTGCTCATACTGATGATCAGAACGCCATTTGGTTGAGTATGCCGGTAAGCGGCGCTTAAAGCGGCTTCCTGGCGTTCCCGCTCCAGCACATGGGCAAACTCTCCGTAGGGCATCAGCAACAGCGGGAACGTTTGACCGGGGAGATTCAGCTCGCACATGTCTTGTTGGAACAGGTGAACCCGGGTTTGAATTTCCTCCGCTTCCAGGCGGAGTTTGTTTCGGGCGAGTTTTAACATATTGGGGGAAAGGTCAATGCCATAGACGGAATATCCTGCCCGGGCAAGTGCCAGAGTCACTCTGCCGCTTCCGCAACCAATCTCCAGAATTGGTGAACCGCTTTGACGGGCAAATTCAAGGTAGAGAGGCAAATCATCATCCTTATCCCCGTGGGTTAAGTCATAGATTTCCGCAAAATCGGCAAACGGATCCGGGGGGTGCGGTTTGTCGGATTTTTTTATCATCCATACCTCCTTCTTTGGTGTAAAATGGTTCCCGGATACTATAACAAAAAAACTTTGTTTATTAAATGAAAAATATTACTTTCTGTGCTTTGTGATCGGGTTCGCTGAGTAAGCAGAACGCTGGTCGATATTAAATGTAGACCGATGGAAGTCGGGAAAGGAATCGATTTTTAAGAAATATATAAACTTTGCATTGCAAAGTAGTTTGTAAAAGTGTTATATTCGTTTAACAAAGGAGAGGATGAATGATTGCCAATCATATCCATCACGCACTTGCCCAGGTAAGGGAGTTGCAGCAAAAAATATTAGAACGGCAACGATTTAAGGGATATTCCGGTCGGGCGCGAGCCATTTGCGGAACCCTGGCATTAATTGCCGCCGTGGTGATGAGTTCGGCTTATTTTCCTCAGACGACTGCCGCTCATGCCCTGGGGTGGGGAGTTGTGGCATTAATCGGAATCCTCTTAAACTTTGGTGCATTGGTTCATTGGTTTTTGTTCGATCCCCAGGTCAAACGGGATATTCGACGGCTTAAACCGACGTTAGATGCCCTTCCGGCAATCTTTGTTGGGGGCGTATTGACCTATGTGATGGTGATGAACGATTTGCATCAATTCCTGTTCGGGATCTGGATGATGCTCTTCGGTGTGGCAAACCTGGCATCCTGGCATGTTTTGCCCCGTCGGATATGGATGGTAGGGGTTTATTACATTGCCTGTGGAACGTTATGTCTGGTATTTTGGAATGTCTCGTTTTTAAATCCCATGCCAATGGGGCTGGTGTTCTTTTTTGGTGAATGGTTCGGCGCCATCATTCTTCACTTTGATGATATTCAGGATATTACCCTGATGGGAATTTTAAATATTTTGTTTCACCCAAAGGAGGATAAACATGCCCAACAAGTCAGATAATGTATACAGTTCTTTAAAAACGATATTTCATGAGCCGAATCGGCTGGCGATTATCTCGGCGCTGTCCAGTACCAGCCGCGGGTTAACGTTTAAAGAGCTGAAAGAAGAGTGTGAATTAACCGATGGTAATTTAAGCCGGCATTTGAAAGCCCTGGAAGAAGCCGGAGTGGTGTTGATCAAGAAAAAATTTGTGGGTGCCAAACCCCGCACCACGGTTCAACTCACCGACAAAGGAAGGGAGGGCTTTATCGAATATTTACAAGCCCTGGAAGAAGTGCTGAAAAAAGCCGCAGAGGCAATTTCCGGCGGTGAAGAAAAGGTCTCTTTACCATTCCCACGCATTAAACCGGCGGGCGCCTGATGAACGCATCGCTGGTTGTCGTAATGGATTCGTAGAATTTGTCGAATTATTTTTTTGAATATGTGCTTTGTATCGCAAAGCCCTTTGTGATGCTGTTTATATTCTGCGTCTGTCAAAGAAGAACAGAGAAAACAGCATGTTTTCACAGAAAAGCAAACAACTAAACTGACAGGAACTAAATTAACCATCAAAAAAAGGGTAGAGGAATTCCATGTTAACGGCTGTTAAACGATACTCAAGCAAACGTGAAGAACTGCAAAATCTGCTGGATCAGGGTTATCAATTACCGCGTCATGTGGCAATTATAATGGATGGCAACGGTCGCTGGGCAAAACGGCGAGGATTGCCCCGGGCTGCCGGGCACCGGGCAGGTGTAAAATCGGTAAAGCTAATTGTCGAAGCTGCCGGGGAATTAGGGATTGATGTGTTGACGTTGTATACCTTTTCCAAAGAAAACTGGCGGCGTCCGATGATGGAGGTGTCTACCCTGATGAAATTATTGGTCTCTTCTTTACGCAATGAAATTGATGAGTTGATGGAGAAAAACGTTCGCCTCCGTACCATTGGCGACCTGAATGATCTCCCCGAGTTTGCCCGGAATGAATTGTTGGAAGCAATGGAGAGAACCCGACACAATACCGGATTGAATTTAAACCTGGCACTGAGCTATGGCGGACGATCGGAACTGGTATCCGCCATGAGAATTATAGCCCGCCGGGTTGCCGAAGGTGAATTGTATTGGGAGGATATTGATGAAGGTATCGTCTCTGATGCCCTCTATACCCGGGACCTTCCCGATCCCGATTTGTTGATTCGTACCAGCGGGGAACAGCGCGTCAGCAACTTTCTGCTCTGGCAAATTGCTTACGCCGAACTTTATATTACCCGCACCCTCTGGCCTGATTTCCGGAAACGGGAATTTTACGACGCCCTGTTAAATTATATGCAGCGGGAACGTCGTTTCGGTATGGTGAGTGAACAGATTCATAATAAATAAATGGTAATGTTAAAAGGGGAATGCTGGCTACGGCAAACATTGTTTTCCCTCCCTTATTCCCCCCTTACTAAGGCGGCAGGGCCGGGGGATGAGCTCCGTATTGCCCCCTATGTCTCTTTCTAACAGAATGCAACAGCCCTGCTTTACTAAGGGGGGGCATAGAGGGGAAAAAAGCGTTATCACCTACTCCTCAGCATTACTTATTTAGCACTACCAAATAAATATCTTTCCATATCTCCCTGTTCGTAAAAGCGGAATTCGGTTAGCCGATTTCCGCTTTTTTACATATCGACAATGGAATTTTGATTCAATTTTTGTACATTGCAGAGAATTATAAACGCCAGGGAAAAATCGGATTGTGCTCTGCTACCTTCAGGGTTCTGGTTCATGAACACACCTGAATTTGTTTGGGATTCTCCAAATGTTACTCACCCGGGGTGTTTACCATTAAAGGTGCCCATACGAATCCCGCAAGGATGACTTCCTCAGGGGGCGAAAAGAGTTTATGGTAATCCAATCATTTTTCATCGAGCTAAACGGTTTCTATTTTCCCAACACCATTTTAAACATCTTGGATACATCCATTCAAAGGAGGTGCTTATGAAACGGAAGATATTTATACTGCTCGTTGGCATGGGAATGTTATGGCTACCTGCCCGGATGGTGGCACAATCCGGACAGGATTTTATCCGACAGGGAGATTCCGCTTACACGCATTTTGATAATACGGCGGCGCTTCGGGCATATCAACAAGCGGTACAGGCAGATTCATCAAATTATGAAGCACTCTGGAAACTTTCGCGGGCGTATGTTGATGTTGGAGAGACTTTCAAGAAAAAAAATCAACGGAAGCAATATTTTCGAGAGGGGGAGAAATATGCCCGGCGGGCAGTAGAAGTGAACCCCGATGGCGCCCGGGGTCATGTCTTTTTGGCTGTGGCGTTAGGGCGAGTGGCGCTGGATGCCGGGGCTAAAAAACGGGTTCGCCTGTCCAAAGAGATTCGTGCCGAGATTGAAAAAGCCCTGGCGTTAGACCCCAACGATGATATCGCCTGGCATGTGTATGGCCGTTGGCATCGAAAAATGGCGACCTTAAGCTGGATTGAACGAAAGTTTGCCAACCTCTTCCTGGGTGGAGTTCCCAAAGATGCTTCCAAAGAAAAAGCCGTGGAGTGTTTCCAAAAGGCGATTGAGCTGAATCCGAATCATATCAATCATCATTTGGAACTTGCCATCACTTATGAAAAATTAAAAAAGAAAGACCTTGCCATCGCTGAATATGAAAAGGTACTGCAACTTCCCAAATCCGATGCCGATGATGAAGAACATAAGGCGAAGGCGGAAAAGAGATTGAAAAAATTGAAAAAGTAACTCCCCGGAGAAAAAAGGGCGGTTCGATCCCTTATGTCTTGGTTTCAAAGCTCAACAATCAATTTAACCTTTTTGTGCGATTAAGTTACAAAGAGTGAGAATGCAGGAGCTGGCAATGTCCAAAAAAAAGAATCGAAACGAAAAACCTGTCAGGCTTGAAGAAAAGCACAGCCGTGTTTCGCGGGATGATGAAAGGCGTTCGATTGAAGAACAGTTTTCCCGCAAAAAGAAGAAGATGAAACGCAAAGAGTATGAGAAAGCACTCGCTAAATTGCAGGTGGAGCTGGTCAAATTGCAGGAATGGATAAAAGCAAAGGGACTGAAGGTAGTAGTAATTTTTGAGGGGCGGGATGCTGCCGGTAAGGGCGGTGTAATCAAGCGAATTACCCAAAGACTGAACCCCCGGGTTTGCCGGGTGGTTGCGCTGGGTACTCCAACGGAACGGGAAAAAACTCAGTGGTATTTTCAGCGCTATGTGGCGCATCTGCCGGCGGCTGGTGAAATGGTGTTGTTTGACCGCAGTTGGTATAACCGTGCCGGTGTCGAGCGAGTGATGGGGTTTTGCACGGAGGAGGAATACCAGGAATTTATGCGTTCCTGCCCGGAGTTTGAACGCATGTTGGTGCGTTCCGGCATCATTTTGATCAAATACTGGTTTTCCGTGAGCGATGAAGAACAGGAGCGGCGGTTTCAACAGCGTATTCGCGATCCCCGGAAGCGATGGAAGTTAAGCCCCATGGATTTGGAATCGCGTGCCCGCTGGGTAGAATATTCCAAAGCCAAAGACGAAATGTTTGCCTATACCGATATCAAACAAGCCCCCTGGTATGTGGTGAACGCAGACGACAAGAAGCGTGCCCGTCTCAATTGCATCAGTCATCTGTTAAGCATGATTCCTTATGAAGATTTGACACCCAAACCCATTAAATTGCCTCCCCGTCAGAAAAATATCAATTATGTTCGCCCTCCAATTACTGACCAAACCTTTGTACCGGAAATATTTTAAATCTGATTTGAAAAGTTCTCACAGCCCCACGTTTACAACGGTTGAGGGAGTATTCCATCGTCTCTCTTTTACCTCTTTTGGTAATGTCCCTTAAAAAAAATTTTGCTCTTTCATAGGAAAATAGTAACTTACCGTCTGCTACTTTCTAAAACCACCCTATGGAAATGTTGGGGACGCCGGGGAGATAGGATCACCTTATACATTACTGAATCCGATGCAATTGTGTTTAAAATCAGGTGTTGAAATCAACATTTGCCCGGTAAACGGCGGTTAGTACAGAATTGTGATATTTTCGTGATACAATCGTGTTGTAACTAAACTTTAGTTGAATTTGTCTAATTCACGTGAGTATTATTTTAGACTTGTTCACTCTTTTACATCCAAATTATACTTAAGATAGTTAAAGGGGCATCAGAAAAGTCATAACGGTAGTAAGATTCATTACAGTGTATTAACGTGAATGTTGGGTTACTATAATACTTTTCAAAGATAACATTATAGAGGAGAGATAATGAGATTCAGTTTGAGCGACGATGTGACCAGCTTGAGTGAAACAGAGTTTGTTGAAGAGGCGCAGAAGCCATTTCAATTTTCCAACAATAGGATAAAGATTAACAAAGCAGTGATTATTGCAGCCGGTAATGGCAGTCGATTAAATGGATACCAGAACCACCGTCCCAAGCCACTACTAAATGTTGCCGGGTTGCCTTTACTAAAACGGGTCATTCTATCCGGGAAACGAAACGGGGTAACCGAATTTGTCATTGTGATTGGCTACCAGGCGGAAAGAATCCGGCAGAGTATTCATCCCGATGAACTTGGAGTAAAGATTACCTGGGTGGTTAACAAAGAGTGGAAAAGGCAAAATGGGGTATCGGTATTAAAGGCTGAAAAATATGTTACCGGTAATTTTTTTCTGTTTATGTCGGATCATATTTTTGATTATCGAATACTGGAAGAGATAACATATCCGAGGTTGGGGAATGACTATGCGGCGATGCTGTGTGTGGACTCTGATCTGAACCGTGTCAATGACATCAATGATGCCACCAAGGTGTATACCCGGGATGAACGTCTGCTCAGGATTGGTAAAAACCTTGATACCTATAATGCCATCGACATAGGGATTTTTGTCTGCACGCCAAAGATCTTTGATGCGCTTCGGGAGAGCCAGGCGGCCGGAGATGAATCGCTTTCCGGTGGAATCCGGGTCTTGGCGGACCGCGGGGAAATGGCGACCGTAGATATTGGAGACCGGGTCTGGCAGGATGTGGATACCATTTCGGATGTCCGCTATGCCGAGAAATTATTGCTTCATGCTACCCGCTCTCCGAAAGACGGTATCATCGCCCGTACCATCAACCGCCCCATTTCCAATTTTATTTCCAAATGGCTGGTGAAAACACCGTTTACTCCCAATCAACTTTCATTTCTCAACTTCTTGTTAACGCTGTTTGTCGCCTGGTTGGTGGCAGGGGGGAGACCGGTAAATACCATCATCGGGGGCTTCCTTTTTCAGTTTGCCTCCATCTTTGACGGCTGTGACGGGGAAGTCGCTACCCTGAAACTGAAGGATTCCCGGCAGGGGGCAATGTTCGATACCATCATGGATTACCTCTCCTATATTGTGTTTATCATCGGGGTGACAATCGGCGCTTATCATACCACCCATAACAGTTGGATGTGGGTCTTTATGGCCGGGATAGTCATTTTTGTGGTCATCGCGGTTAAATTCGGATTAAAATATCTCGGTAACGATTCCGGATCGATGAAGGATTTTGCCCATGAGATGAATCAAATGAAGCATGAAAATCATCAAAAATGGTATCTGAAATTTTTCAGTGCACTTCATCATATCGGCCGCCGGGATATGTTCTCTTTTCTCACCATGTTGATCATGTTCTCCGGCAGTATTGTCCTTTATTATTGGATGATGATTGGCGCCGTTTTGCTCATGTGCCTGGGCATTACTTTATCCGCTCTGTATTTTATGTCCACCCGGAGCCGTTCTGAAGCTCCCCCTGGTAAATCCGATTTAATCTTACAAAATGGTATCCCGGTACCGGAAGAACAAATATAGACCACCTGTACAAACGGGTTTAACTCCCTGTTGAATATGAATGGATTTACCTGAGGATGAGATGATAACAAATCGGAAGTCATACAATATCCAATTGGCAAGATGGAAGCACCGTGTGGGACGGATAGTGTTACCCAATTCGCCCTCTTCAAGCAGTGTGCCGTTTGCCGAATATCTCAAATGGATTCGGTTCAGCAAATTTACCCCGGATTATCCCGAGTCGATAGATATTCAAACCAAAAGCAACTGTAACGCCCGCTGTACGTTTTGTGGAGTCGGTCGGGAACAAAACAAAGTGTACGGCACCATGAGCGATGAACTGTTTCAGAAAATTATTGATGAGGTCATTCAATATCCCAACCTCCGCCGACTCGATCCTTACTTGCTGAACGATCCGTTAGTCGACAAAAAAATGCCGGAACGGATTGAATACATCGCCCGAAAAAAAGGGAAGCGCCGCAACCCCAGGGTGCGAATTACCACCAATGCCGGATTGCTAACCGAGGAGATGGGCTATCGCCTTCTCCATGCCGAAGGATTGGATGAAATCAACTTCAGCTTCCACAGCATTATTCCGGAAGTTTATGAGCAGATGATGCCTCCGCTGAAGTATGATCGGGTCATGGGAAACATTTTACGGTTTAAGGAATTGTGGGATAAATTTAAAGGTAAAAAGCCAAAACTAACGGTTTGGACGGTAAAGACCCTGCCCGTTATTCAAAATTTAAAAAATGAGAAAGCTTACTGGAAAAAACTCGGAATCGGTTTTAAAGCCCGGAAGTTGGACAATCGTGCCAGCGAAGACATTGAGACTCTGGGAATTGCAGACCGTGATTTTGTGCGGGTATCGTTTTGCGTTATTCCTTTCTGGCGCGCCTGGATTATGTGGAATGGCGACATGATTATGTGCTGTGTTGACCAGGAACGCACCAACTTGTTAGGTAATTGCCGGGACCGTTCTATTAAAGAAGTCTGGAATGATCCGAAGTACCAGGACTTGCGACGGCGTTGGCGAACCCGGGAACTGGATGGATTATTATGCAGTCAGTGCAAAGGCACCTGAGTTTTAGCCAAGCAATCCAGGAAATCGGGACCCCGGCGAAGAATCCGGCGGGCATTTTCCAGATCGGTAAGATTATCTACCGCCAACCAGCGGATTTTGTTGGCGGAAAATATTTTAACCGATTCCCCGGAATTGTTGAGCGTTTGTAAGATTTGTTCAATAACCGCTTTAGCATTTTTCTTCGCCATCTCAATTGCAGCCCGGGTATACACGTCCGGCTTTTCCCGGGGAACATACATCATCCCGATATACCCGCCCTCATTCTCAGACTGGCGTTTAGAGATTTTGGATATACTTCGAACAACAAAGACAAATAAGGTTTTGCAGTAAAGCGATAGATTCCCCCTCTCACCAGAGCCAATTTCTTGTTGAAATGTACGATTTCCGGAATTTCCATGATTTTCATGACGTCTGTTATCTCAGCAGCCTTAAAAATGAATTTAAATTGATTCTCCTGGTATAAACTCACATTATGAAAAAATTTTTCACTTACCGTCCGACAGGCATTCCTGCGGCAACGCTCCGAAGAAGTCTGTTCCGAAGAGATGCTGTTGGCATTGGACCTTCCCGTTGGAACTTACCGGCAAGCAACGACCAGGCGTCTTCCCTGTAACGACGGGGGCATCGCAGCCGATAGACCAGGTAAAATATTGCGTATAAAAGGAAAAAAAGTTAAAATCATCTGTTTAGATTACAGAGTGGGACGTTAAGAATGAGTATTGTAATTTTGTGATAGCGTTGTTTTCGAGATTTGTGATGAACAAACGATAGTGGAAACGAGATATATGAACCAAAACAGCGAGGTTCCCATCGAAACATATACCGCATGGATTGACGCACGACATCCGATGGTGAATCGGAAATTGTGGGGGCTTACTTTATTGGAGCGGAATTTACGGGAATTGGAACGGCTGGGTTGTACCCGGGTCGTTATTCTCTCCACACCCGGTACCGACCCCCTGAGGCATTTTTGCCACCCGTTGCCGAAAACACTGTCACTGACCCTGGAGACAGTTGCCGGGGATAATCCGTTTACGGGGCTTGGGAGGTTGTTGGCTGAACAGGCAGCGCCGGTAGTGGTGTTGGAGGGGCATGCCCTGAATGACCGCCGCTTGCTCAAAATATTATTAACGGTGCATCGTGATGTGGCAATTTTACCATCGACCGGCATCCACCCTGCCGGTGCCGCCCGCCTTTCCCGGGCTTCCTTGCCGCTGCTGACGGAAAACAGGGCGACTACCGTAACCGAACTGCTAAAGGAAGGCGTGGCGGCAAACCGAATAGAGTCATACAATCTGAATCATTTCAACCCCTATCTTGACAATTTACGCCGGGAAGTACCGCCGTACCTGCTGAAAATTGAGAATGAGGCAGAGTTTTGGGAAGCGGATAATATATTGAAACAAACGGTTCACAAAGGGGTGTTGGAGTTGGTGGCAAAATATATTCATCCCCCTCTTGAGTTTGGAATGGTGCGATTAATTGACGAGACGGAGATTACGCCGAATCAGATTACCATTGTATGGTTAATTTTAGCCGGTTTGACGGTACCATTGTTTTTGAAGGGGTATTTATTGCTCGGGATTATTCTGGCAGCCATCAGCGGAGTTCTGGATGGAGTGGATGGCAAGCTTGCCCGGTTAACCCTGCGTTACAGCAAGGTTGGGGACCGGCTGGACCACGTCGGTGGTGTAATTTACGATGCCATCTGGTATCTTGCCCTGGGATGGTATTTTTCCGGAGGCGAGTTCCACTCCACCGGTGCTTACTTTACTTACCTGCTGTTGGTATCCTATGTTTTTCATCGACTCATTCCCGGAATTTTCCGGGCGGTGCATAAAAGAGAAATCTATGACTTTAGCAAAATTGATGTATTCGCACGCCTTATCGGAGCCCGGATGAACAACAATGTCTGGTTGTTCCTGCTGGGTGTACTCCTGGGATACCCAAGAGAAGCCTATTATGTTATCTGTATCTGGATGGCGATTACGGCCGTATGGTTCATTCTGCGGTTTATATGGGTAAGCATTCATGCCCAGGTTGTGGAGAAGAAATTTCAACTTTCATCGTAAGGATGACAACGACTTATGCGAAAAGTCACCATTGATAACGAAAACCATAAAGATGCTCTGGATTTATTCAAAGGGTTGTTCTTTAACATTCTGGGGATGATACTCAAATCCGGAAAGGTGTTGTTTATTTTTATTGCAGCGCATTATTACAATGCCACTGCCCTGGGGCTTTATTTTCTTGCCTGGAGCACGGTCGATATTTCATCAAAGTTGGGATTGTGGGGAACGGATAAAAACCTGGTGCGGGAAATTGCTCGCCTCAAGAGCGAAACGGGGGAGGAGAGAAATCAACTGATTCTGGATATCATCTTTTACAATGTGCGTCTTGCCGCGATCCTGAGTGTAATTGTGGCAGTTCTGGTCTATTTTGCCAGCCCGTTAATTTCCCGGCTGGTCTTTCATGATCCGGACCTGGCATCCCCCATGCGACTCCTTGCCATTGCCATCCCCTTTATTGTATTAACGCTGGTTTTCATTTCTACAACAAAGGCGCTGCGGCAAATGCAATATGAGACCTTTATCCGCCAGGGACTGGAGCCGGCAGTGCTGTTACTGGTTGCCATCGGATTAATCCCGCTTCACCCGGGGGCTGCCGGTCTGGCAGTCGCCCATTTAAGCGCCAGTGTGGTGGCAGCAACTGCTGCCGGTATCGTGGTGATGAAAAAATTCTATTATCGCGGTTGGCGTCCCCGGCCGCTTCCCCGCCCGATGCGAAAAGAAACCTGGCGCTATACTTCGCCTCTTGCCGCCACCGATTTTATTAACCTGGCCGTTGCCAGAACGGATATTGTGCTGGTCGGCGCTCTCTTAAATTCCACTTCTGCCGGATTTTACGGCATTGCCGTGGAAATTATCTCGATTATTAAACGAGTTCGCCAGGGATTTGAACCGATTTTTGCCCCCATCGTATCGGAATTATTCCACACCGGTCAAAATCAACGACTCCGAAGAAATTACCAGATGGTCACCCGCTGGCTGATGGCTGGTAGCCTGCTGCCGGTGATTGCTATCTTCTTATTCCCCGGGCAAATCCTGGCGTTCTTTAACATTCATTCATCCCAGGCGGCTTCCGCCCTGATGGTTCTTGCCCTGGCACATGGCGTGTTCGGTACTTTCAGCGCAGCCGAGAGCCTGTTGGTGATGAGCGGTCAATCTCTTCTTAACTTTTACCTGGGAACTTTAATGTTGGCAGTTAATCTCACTGCCGGGCTCCTGTTAATCCCTGCCTTTGGCTTAATCGGAGCAGCCGCGGCAACATTCCTGGCTTCCCTTACCGTTAGTTTTGCCCGAATTTACCATGGGTATCGAACCATGAAATTGCTTCCCTTTGGTCGAACTTTGCTCTGGCCCCTGTTTACGGCGCTGTCAATCACTCTGCTAATCTACTTAATAAAAAGCTGGTTGCAGACGACTACCCTGTTAGAAACAGTTGTAAACTTTGCTGTTTTGTTCGTATCTTATGTATTGCTCTATTTCTGGGGAGCAAGGGAGTCGGAGGAAAAATATTTACGGAAAAAAGTGTGGAGTAAATTACGCGAGGGGTTTTCCAGATGAGCTATCAACTCACTTCTGAACACGTGCCCCTGTGAACGGATTTGAAAAACTGTTGGAAGCGGTGTCATTCCGGTTTTGATGGTTTTTCGGAAAAACATCCCGGGGCGGTGCCGTTGGGAGAATCCCAAACTCCAAAGCGTAATTCCCGATTTAAATGACAGAGGTGTATCTTGAATTTTAATCGAGCATGTTATTTCATCAGCAAATACTATTTATATATCCTGGCGATGGCGTTAATAACCGCGATTGTCGGAGGCTATTACGGGTCAAAGTTGAAGTTAGAAACCGATTTAACAGCTTTGCTCCCGGAAAATTTTGAAAGTGTAAAGGCGCTGAACCGCATCAAAGAAGAAGTCGGTGGGATTGGTCAGTTACGGCTGGTGATAGAAACCAAAGATTTTAACGCTGCCAAACGGTTTGCGAATGATCTTGCCCCGGAATTGCTGAAAAGTCCCGTGGTTAAATATGTGGATTATAAAAATGATGTTCAGTTTTATAAGAAAAATGCCCTGCTTTTTTTAGAACCCGCAGAGCTGGATACCCTCTATGCCCGAATTCAACAAAAGATTGCCCGGGAGAAACAGAAACTCAACCCTCTTTTTGTAGAAGATTTATTCGGTGAACCTTCGGAATCGGAAGCAGAAACGGAAGACCCGCTGGATAAGATGATCGAAGAGTACCGTCAGAAAATTCCCAAGGAATATTATACCGACTCGGACAGCACGGTGCTGGTAATGAAGATTTATCCATCCGAATCCAACTCCGATTTAAAGTTTATTAGCCGGATGTTAACCGAGGTTAAAGCGATTGTAAACCGGGTGAATGATGGGCATTACGCCCCCGATTTGAAAATTTACTACGGTGGAAATTTTAAGAATCGCATCGATGAATTTCAGGTAGTTAAAAAGGATATTCTGGGCACTGCCATTTACGGGTTAGGCGGGGTTTTTCTGTTGATTGTCATCTATTTTCGCCGCTTGTTTGGCGCCCTCCTGATCAGCATCACCTTACTGTTCTCCCTGGCATGGACCTTCGGCGTTACCTACGGCGTTCTGGGTGGATTGAATACCATCACCGGGTTTTTATTCGTCATTTTGTTTGGATTGGGGATAGACTACGGGATTCATGCCTTTGCCAGGTACCTGGAAAGCCGGGAAGCAGGAATGCCTCTGGAACTCGCTATTGAAAAAATGGCATGCACCACCGGCAAAGCTTTAGTCACTACCGCATTAACCACCTCCCTGGCTTTCTTCTCTCTAATGTTAATGGATTTTCGGGGATTCTCGGATTTGGGATTTATTGCCGGCATCGGGATATTGTTTGCCCTGGTGGCAATGTTAATGGTACTCCCATCCTTTATCATCTTGCTGGAAAAAACACACCTGCTGAAAGTAAAACCCCGGGCGCATAAAACGCTTCACTTTACGCCCCGGAAATTTCGCCTTTATAAACCAATCCTGGTGGCAAGTACCCTGCTAACCCTCTTTGCAATCTATGGGCTTTCCCGGGTTCAATTCGAATACGATTTTACCGAACTTCGCGCCATCACCCCGGAGCGTAAAATTGTCAGTGAAAAGACCGCCGGAGTCTTTAAGCTTTCCGAATCTCCGGCTGTGGTATTAGCCAGCAACGATGAAGAGATGGACGCCATCATTCAGGCGGTGCGGGAAAAAATGCGGAGCGATACCCTCACCCCTACCATTCAAGCCGTACGCTCGGTGCTTACCCTGGTACCACCCGACCAACCGCTGCGACTTCAGAAAATTCGCAAAATACGAAAACTGGTGGAGGAAGAAGCCGGGGATATTCTGAAGGGAGAGGATAAGAAAAAACTGGAAGAGTTCAAAAAATATTTGCAGGTGGACAAGCCGTTTACCTGGGAAGAATTCCCGGAAAAGGATAAACGGCAGTTTCTCAACAAAAAAGGGGAAATCGGAAAGTTCGTTTTTATTTATCCCGGTGTTCCGTTACGGGATGGCAAAAATGCCATCAAGTTCCGGAACGATGTCAGCACCATTAAAACCGCCGATGGCAAGGTATTTCATGCCTCCAGTTCCAATATCATTTTGGCGGATATGCTGGTTATTTTAACCCGGGAAGGACGCCTGGCAGTGCTGGTAACATTTATCGTGGTCTTTCTGGTCGTGTTGTTCGATTTTCGCAGTTTTAAAGCGGCACTCATCGTATTATCTCCCCTGTTCATCGGAATTTTGTGGATGGGTGGGGTGATGTATCTCTTAGGCTTCAAGCTGAATTTCTTCAACATTGTGGTGATCCCCAGCGTTATCGGAATTGGAGTGGACAACGGCGTTCACATTTACTATCGTTACCTGGAAGAAGGAAGGGGTTCCCTATACCATGTTTTGAAAACGACCGGGTTCGCTATTTTAATGACGAACCTGACCACCATTGTAGGCTATTCCGGTTTGATTATGGCGCGGCATCCCGGACTGAACTCTATTGGAAACCTTGCCGTTATCGGACTCAGTTCCACCTTTATTACAGCAATTGTGGTGTTGCCGGCGCTCCTGCAATGGCTTGAGAAACCGGCAAGCTCCAGCCCAAGGGAAATCTCCGAAAATAATAAACCCCGGTACCAGCCCAGCACAGCCCGGCAAGATTAAGCTCGCAGGGAGATTGGCTTTGCTGAACCCCGTGGGCTAAAACCGGGCTTATGCCAGGCGGCGGTACCCGAATGGTGCAAATCAAGGTTTGAGGAACGGCTTCCGTAGCTTTCTTTGCCACCGAATGAAACCCATAGGAGATAAAAGATGAAAAGACGTGTGCTTCCTCCTGAATATAAAAAACTATTTCAGATAACTCTTTTAAGTATATTCATAACATTGACAATCCCCACCATGAATTATTCCCTGCCCGATAACCCGGACCCGGCAGAAGTGGTGCAGGATTACTTTAAAAGATGGCAAGCGGTTACCCGGAAGGGACAGGTGACAGAGGAAGAGAAACGACAAGCTCTTGTTCAGAGCATGAACAACTTGCTGGATATGGAGCGGGTTTCCCGTCATCTCGTTCCGGGCAAATGGAAAGATATGGCACCCTATCTTCGCCAGCGGTTTAACATTGCCTTGCAGGATGCCCTGGTGAATGATATCGTCAACAGTAATATGCTGCAGGATTCCAACCTGCCTTTACAACTGCAATTAACAAATGAAAAAATAACCGGTGCGAACACCGCTACTCTTGATTTTCTCCTGATGGGCAATAACCGCCGTCTGGATGTTCAACTGTTCATGTCACGAAATTCGCAAGGTGATTGGAAAATAACCAATCTGAAAATCAACAAAAAAATCAGCCTGGTTCGTCATTATTATAGCTTTTGTAAAAAGATGGTAGACCAATATTCAGTACCTTATTTGATCGCCCGACTGGGGAATTATAATGAGGTAATACTGGAAGATTTTGAAGGCGGTTCCCCCGGCAGGTTCCCCCCGGGATGGGTTTGGAAGAGTAAAGACGACCACAAGCGCAAGCCGTATGTGGTCCGAATGGAAGACGGCAACCACTACCTGGAAGCAACGGATGAGGGTGAATCGGTGATTATCGGGAAAAATATTAAATGGAATTTGCGAGAGTACCGCTATGTCTCCTTTCGATGGCGGGTCCATCGGATTCCGAAAGGGGGGGATGAACGATATGGGAAGACAGTGGATAGTGCTGCCGGGATTTATTTTATTTATAAGAAGAAGCGGGGGCTGATACCGGAATCGGTAAAATATGTCTGGAGTTCCACCCTGCCGGTGGGTTCCGCCATGCGACGCAGCGGTGTGGGCAAACCCTGGATGGTAGTGGCAGATTCCGGCAGCGAGCATCTCGGGGAATGGCGCACCTATGTGTTCGACGCATACCAGGCATACAAAGATACGTTTGGCGGTGAGCCGCCGGCAACCGCTATCGGCATCGGCATTTTATCGGATGCCAATTCCACCCATTCGTTTGCATACGCCGATTATGATGACATCCGGGCACTTAAGACCGCCAATGCGGATTCCGGGGTCAAAAAAATTCTTGAGGCGGAATAACAGGCAGGAGGACCCATGAACCGGCAGTTTTTCTGGCTAATCGTCTGCATCATCACCGTTATTTCCCGGCCGCTGTTCAGCCAACCTGCTCAAAAACTGGTGCTGAGCCTGAAGCAGTGCGAGGAGATGGCATTAAAAAACAATCCATTGATGAAAGATGCGGAACTCTCGGTAGAGAAAGCCCGCATTAAAGAACATCAGGCGGTGGCGGCGGCAATTCTTCCCAAATTTGAGTTGAGCAACATCTGGGGGGCACTGCCCCGGGCACGCGCCAGATATACCAGTACCGGTGTCCTGATCTCTCCCGATACCGCCACCGGGCTCTCCGATTTACGGGTGTTTACCCAACTGGATGTGGATTTAGTGCAGCCAATTTATACTTTCGGGAAACTGAGCAACCTCCGCCAGGCAGCAGAATTTGGAGTGGATGTTAGTGAGGCGGGAGTGGAAAAACAAGAAGCCGAAATTCGCCTGCTCATTCGAAAGCTTTACTGGGGAATTGTGCTGGGAAAGGAGTTGCAGGAGGTGATTCAGGATGCCCAAAAGAAAGTAGCAGAAGCGGAAGATAAATTGAATGAGAAATTAGATGAAGGGTCTGAGGATGTTTCCCAGAACGATTTATTTAAGCTTCAGATATTTAAATACGAAGTAAACAAGAAAGCACGGGAAATTGAAGAGAATATGGCAATAGCCCGTCACACGCTTCTGGCAACCCTGGGGGTGGATAAATCGGTTGAATTTGAGCCGAAAGCACCTTATTTAGACCCGGTTTCAGTGGTGTTGGATAGTCTGCCGGTGTATATTGCCCTGGCAATGGAGCGTCGTCCGGAGTTGGTACAACTGCGGGCTGGCATGGGTGCCACCCGGGCGCTGGTAGGGGTGTCGCGCAGTGATTTCTACCCCCAGTTTTTTTTAGCCGGCGGTCTGAAATACAATTATGCCCCGGGGCGCGACGACCCCCGCAATCCCTGGGTGTACAACCCCACCAACTTCTTTCGTCCTGGCCTGGTGCTGGGTATCCGCCTCAATTTAAACTTTTCCCAAACCCGCAGCAAAGTACGGCTGGCGGAGAATAAATATCAAACATTGAGCAATAAAGAAAATTTACTGCTGCATAAAGTGGAACTGGATATTCGAAAAAAATACCTGGCGGTGCTGAATGCGGAAAAGAATATCCGGGAAAGTGAGAAAGCCCTGAAAGCCAGCGAAAACTGGCTCCGTTCCGTATCAATGTCTTTTGACCTTGGTCTGGCAGAGGTAAAGGAGTTAATTGATGCTTATAAAGCCAACAGCACCATGAAAGGGGAACATCTACGCAATATTTTCACGTATAATGTGCTGATTGCCGAACTCAGCAACGAAATTGGTTACGATCTGTATTCCCAAACCACCACAAACCATCAGGAGTGACGGTTATGAAACTGACGCATCAGGTTGGATTTTTTTTACCGGCAGTGCTGGCGATGGTACTGGCGCTGAATTCCCTGTTTGCTGGCACTACGGCACCACCGGATCAACTGATCCGTACCCGCAATGAGACCATCAAAAAAATTCTCGATCGGGCAGGCGATACGGTTGATGACGCCACCCGGGAAAAATTAAAAGATATCATTAACGGTTTGATTGATTTCCGGGAACTCTCCCGCTTAGCCCTGGGCAAGTACTGGGATGAACGAACCGAACAGGAAAAGAAAGATTTCGTGGAGGTGTTTCGCAAGCTTATCCGCAATTCTTCGGTAAAAAAGTTGGAGATTTACCGTGCCGACCGAATTGTATATGAAAAACCGGTGATAAAAGGTGATAAAGCAACGGTAACCACCGTGGCGTACAAGGGCAGGAAAAGCGTGGAAATCGTTTACAAAATGCATAAAGTGGAAGGCGAGTGGAAAGTCTATGACATGGTGATTGACGGCTTGAGCACTGCCCGAAATTACCGGGATTCTTTTTACAGGCAAATTGCCAAAACTTCTTATCAGGAGATGTATAATAAATTGGTAAAACGGTTGAAAGAACAGTAACCCCTTACTTCCGATATTTATCGTGTAGCCCAATCCCTGCCAAAATCATCGGAATGATTTTCTCCAGCCGCTTTTGCCGGGTTTCCTTCCGTTTTGCCTCGCCAATATATTCGGCATACTCCCGCTGTTTGGATTTCGAGAACGCCTCAAAGCGCGCCCGCAATTCCTCATCTCCGGATAATCGTGCTCCCAATTCTTCCGGGAGAATCAATACCTTGTTCCGTTCCGGTTTAATCGTTTTCCCCTGCTGCTGATTGGCAATCGCTTCCCCAAGATAGGCTTTGATGGTATCCGCTTCCGCCCGAATTTCTTCCACCGACTGAAATCGCCATTGGCGCAGTGCCCTGGTTTTATTTTCCTGGGCGTTAATCAACTTTTGTTGGGCATCCGCTAATAGTGCACCCTGAAAAAACCACAACCCCACATAAGATTTGAAAGCGCCCAATCCCACCACATTTTTCCCCCCCAGGGTATAAACCGGCGCCCCCCACTTGATGGTCTCTTCCAGCTCTTTGCCACGAATGATATTCCGTAATTCACTTAACGCCTCTGCCCACTGTTGATGTCTCTTGATATACTCATCCACTTTCTGTTCGCTTTTCATGCTCCTCCGCTATCGTTTCAGATTTTTCTCATAAATGGAAATCCATTCCTCTACCGTGATCTTGCCCATTAGCTCACCGATCAGGTCAAAAGGAATTTGATCCGGTTTTTTAAAGCGAATGCAGCTTTTGCCCATGTCCAATTTGCGTTCGCTGTGTTTGGGATATTCATTGACAAACCAGTTTAGTAGTTCCGGATTGGCATACAGCCCCATGTGATAGAGGGCGATAAAATTTTTCTGCGAGGCAATATTGACAAACGGGAGCGGTAATTCCGGTGAACAGTGGTAGCCGGCAGGATAACGGCTGTGGGGCACCACGTATCCAATCATACCGTAATTGATTGTCTCCTGAAAACCATCCGGTATGTTGGTCAGTATCGTTTCCCGGAGCCGGGAGAAATATTCCCGACGGTCTTTCGGAACTTCCTGCATATATTCTTCAACTGTTTTTGCCTGTGATTGCATGATGATTACCTCGATATATGTTTAATCCCCAATAAGTTGGGAACGTTATGGTGATACACCTTGAACAAATACTTTCGTTTCCCTATTGCCTGTTGTAAAGCACCTTCTCCCGGAATAATTGTTCCAGCGATGTTTTGTTGGGCATGTTGAACATCACATAAAAGACGAAGATGATCGAGGAAGTCAGATTGAGCCAGTAAATCGGGTAGCTGCCCAGAATTCCTCCGGTTGCCCCTAAAAAGCAGGTTACCAGACCAAAGAAAGCAATGAGCTCCATAATCGCTAAGCGGGCAATGCTGGCAGTCCGAAAACGGACTAAAAACTGCATGGCAGGAGTTACATCCCCGGCAAGATTTTTCACCAGGGCGGCAAAAAA
>CAYYGL010000007.1:0-10554 GCA_964471235.1 uncultured Calditrichaceae bacterium | reverse complement strand
CCGCTTTGATTAAAAAATTGCTCATATAACCATTTTGAGAGTGGATACCCGATGAATGCCATGCCGATGTGAACGTAACTGAAGATACGGATCAATGCCACATCCATTTGGGTAGTGGTTCCTGCAGCCTCGTACATCGAAAATACCACCATCGCAAATAACACCACCCCGGTTGCCAGAGCACCATAAATAATTTTCAGACTCATAATTTGCTGCGGGGTTAATACTGCTCGAAATTCTTCCGAAGAGATGTTTGAACCGTTATTCATAATGCCTCCAAGATAAATAAAGATTTGAATGTTGGATACTTTTTTGTTGCTATTTTAACCTCAGTTCGACATAAGCAAAATAGAACGCGGATGGACCCGGATGTTCACAGATTTTTTTTAATTGGGACCAATCGTCCGTGTCATTGGCGTTATCTATGTCCTCCGTTTGTTATTTCAAGTCACTTTTGAACTCACGTTGTTTTAAGATTTTACGCCGAAGATTCCTCCAACGGAGTCCCCTTTCACCAGTGACCACGTTGCGATAAGGGGCGGTACTCCTCCCTCCCCGGCGGGATACAGCCGAAATCTACCGAATTTTCTTTAAAGATCAAATTATTCTCATCAGCTATCAGTGTGGATATCAACCCCGGGGTTACGGGGCAGGCGCTTGTTCGTCGCTTGCGGACAGGTTCCAACAGATTCCTCAGAGTGCTGCCGAATGCTGCGTGAAAAAATTTTTCATAGTGTGGGTATACACCCATAGAATCAATAAGTTTACATTCATTCTTAAGGCGGAAGAACAATCCGGATTTGTAACGACTCCGGTTGTTATAACGCAACGAACAGATGTTTATCTCTTTCACGTTGCTGCCCTCGCATATCCGCTGCGATTATTACGGTAAAGAAAAAGTTTTGATGACAAAAACAGATTTCTCCAGGGACTCTTTCTTAATCTACGTCCAAATAGCTACTACCTGAGGCGTTACCCGAATTTTAAGAAGTGTTCAAATCAGTCTTTCATCTTTTCTCTTTTCCTTTTACCTGTTTTCATTTACCTTTTTATTTTTTCATGACAGGAACAGGTTCGAAAGGAGTAGCTATGTTATCACCGAAAAACCGCCTGAAGGTATTGCAGGAATTGGAGGCACACTATGGCGCAACCACCACGGCATTAAAATACAACTCCGAATTCCAACTGCTGGTGGCAACGATAATGTCGGCGCAAAGTACGGATGACCAGGTGAATAAAATTACTGACGAACTATTCAAGGAGCATCCGGACGCCGGTTCTATTGCTTCGCTCTCGGTGGAAGAATTGGAGAACAAGATTAAACGGGTGGGTCTGTACCGCAACAAAGCCAAAAATATTTTAGCCGCTGCTAAGATCCTGCTGGAGAAGTATGACGGCAAAGTTCCTCAGACTCGGGAGGAGTTGATGCAACTCCCCGGAGTGGGGCGCAAAACCGCCAATGTGGTGATGAGCGTGGCATTTGGCATTCCGGCAATTGCGGTGGATACTCACGTTTTCCGGGTGGCAAACCGGATTGGTCTGGCGGATGCCAGGACACCGGAGGAAACCGAACAGCAGTTGATGAAAGCCATTCCCAGAGAAAAATGGGCAGCGGCTCATCACTGGTTGATCTGGCATGGGAGAAAAATTTGCAAAGCCCAGAAGCCCCGATGTGAGGTGTGCTTTCTGTCTCCCTATTGCCGCTACTATAAAGAGAAGGAGTAATGATTTCTCTCAGGAACACAGAGGGAAATAGGCTGTCAGGCTGTAGGTAGTTAGACTGTAAGTACCTAATAGTAACAGCCTCCCCCCTTTGGCAAAAATATATACCCAATGGCGATTTTAAAGAATTACCGGAGTTACCAGTGTTTCTCTTCGCCAGGCGAACAGGTTGTCCCAACGGGATCACATTGGGATGGGTAGTTTAGACTGAATCGATACCGGAAAAAGAAACATAGCCGGGGTATAAATCATCACTCATATTACCAGTACACCGATAAACCGAATCGAACCGGCAGTGCCCGGATTGCAAAGCCGTCACTATTATTCTTAGTGACGTCTTTCCGATTCGCCATAGTTGGATCGTTCGGAATCTGTTCTGTTACGTCCCTGCTTTCGGAAGTGGAATAAACAAAGGAAACGCCATATTCCGCCAGCAAACTGATTTTTGAAGTGGCGAACCATTCCGCACCAATCAGGGTAGAAACCCCAAACTCCCAATCGGTTCTATTCCTGTTTTCAATAAACTGATCCATCGTAAGATCACTTATCCTATTTCTATCCATTTTAAAATGACCGTACTGAATAAACGGTCCTGCTCCCCAATAGGGTTTAACAGGTTTTCCCGGGGAAGGATAGTATAAAAATTGGGTTGAGAGATTGATGGATTGTGCATCTTCGTTTCTGTCTTCAGTTGAAGAAATCGAGAGGGTATCGGCAGCAAACCGGTTAAAATCACTGTTCTTGTCCGAGGTTTGGATATCGACCCCGACTCCCAGGCGAATGGCTGTTTTAGAAGAAAGATGTTTTTTCAGGGACAGCACACTCCCTTGAAAATCCCTCAACGTAAAATTCTGACTAATCTGAAATTGCAACGCCCATGCCCCGTTTTTCAAAGAGTGTTCGGCATCATTTTTACTCTCCTCAGACCCCTGAGAGAACAATCCGGGAGAAATAAAGATCGCACCGGTAAGTAGCACTAATAAAAATTGAATTTTCGAAAAACTTTTCCTGCAACTCTTCATGGGTGTCCTCCGCTGGTAAATTTTTGAGTTCCTTTGAAGGTGAATTACGGAATGATGGTCATCCTGCCGACCACCGGGGCGGTCAACAAAATCTCATACCCATCCCATACCGGTTTGTTACAAGGAATACCCGGATTCGGGAAGGTAGGAAACTTGCCCGGCATGCTTCGAATTCAAATAATATTATAAAACACACTCATCACAATCCGCCAATCTCTGCGGTCTTTCCTCAAAACATCATCCATCTTGTAAAAGTCACCCCGACGAATGCCGTAACTGTCTTCCCGGTAAGTTAATTGGGTTTGGAGCGCCAGGAATACCCGGTCTTCGATAAAATACCTTAAAGAGATGTTTACCGGCGCTATTTTCTGGTTGTAGGTAAGCGTCGAGGAATTGAGATACGGTGCATTCAATATGAATGAGCCGGAAAAAACCTCCGGAAGGAAAAATGGCTGAAATGAACTGTTGGCGAGAAATTTTGTTGCCCGTCGGAAAAAGATGTTGTTGAAACCGGCTACCATCCCGTGAGATTGCACGAACCCGGCGCTCAGACTCACATCCCATCGTTCCGCAATTTCATAAGAAAGACGGAGGAGATTGGTCCAGGTATAACGGTTGGGCAGGCTCTGGTTGGAAAAAACCCCGCTTACCACACCGTCTAATTGAAGCCGGGTGGTAAGCGGCAGGTAGATGTTTCCCCCTCCTTCCACTAAACCGAATATTCTGTTTGACCGGGTTGTTTTGGTGCTGTTGCCGGTATTGACTTCATTGTTTCGGCTTCTCTCTTTTTTCCATACATATTCTCCCTGGGCACCATACCCGACAAAGATCCGCCAACCCCGCTGCCGGGTGAACACATTTTCTGAGAACACTTCAAAAACTTTCAGGGCGGCAAGCACTTCCATTTTTGGCACGTTGATATAATTGCGGTTTTTCAGAAAAGACATCACTTTTGGCATGAAAAATTTTTCAAAGCGCTCATAATTCGTTTGGTATTCCCGCAGCTTGTACATCAGCTTTGCCAGGTGGTGGATAGCTTCCCTCGAAGGCTGCCGGGTGAGCAGACCAATCTCCTCCAGCCGTTCAAATACCCGAATTGCCCGGAAAATGACCGTGGCATCTCGCACTCTGCCGACACTCACCCCAACCGGAGAGGCAATCGCAATATCCAGCTCCCGGGTTCGGGAGGAGGGAAGACCTGCCATTTCATATTTGCTGTCGGTATAGTCTGTTACCGAAGAGCTGTTCAGATAAAAAGATACCGGCAGGGATGTCGGGTACCAGTTCAAAGAGAAACTGATAGAGTTTCGGGATTCCCATAAAGTGCTGTTATTCTCCTCCACTCCTCCACCAGAAGAATTGATTTTTTGGGTATCATGATCCCATTTGTTTTGACTGTCGCTGAATAATGCCAGTTGGGTCTGTTCGCTCTCGGAAAAATAATCAAAGAAAATTGTTGGGATTACCTGGGAAGCCCGGTGAGACCTTCTTTGATCGGTTCCCCTGGAAAACGTTTTGATCTTCCCGCTCAGGTTGATGTTCCACAATAAAATTAAATTGGTGGCAGAGGTTTTGGGTATCCGAAAGCCGGTAAAATAATTTTCCGCCTGGCAAATCAACAGTTCCGGGAATAAAATCAAAAAGACCAGTAAAATAATGGCACATTTCATGGTTGGCGTCCTTTGTTTATTCTCAGTTTTTTGATTTTCTTTTTATTGCCTCACCCGATTCGGTTCGTATTACCATTCTCCTCTTTCACGTTTTGTGCCTCCCTGGTTAACGCACTCCCCCTGGAGCAGGTGGAATCGTCCTGTCGCCTCAGATAATGTTGATAAACAACTCGCTGTGAAGCCCCCAATTGCGCAAGACATACTGGTGCACCGCCTCCTGATACTGGTAATTGATCCCCATGTCCAGGGTGATGCGGTCTTCAATAAAAAATCGAAAGGTTAATTCCACGGGGATGGTTATCTGGCGAGGGGGGCTGTTCGGTTCAACAAAAAGATGAAAAGGAACCGGTTCCGGAACAAAATAAGGTGTGCCATAACGATAGCCCCGGTTCTGAAAAAATCTCTCGACGGTTTGCTGCTTGAATTGGAGCTCCTGAAAAACCGGTGGGGATGCTCTGTGGTGAAATTGATAAAATTCCACAATGCCGATGAGGTCTATCTTTTCGGTAAGTTCGTAAGATGCCTGAATGGTGTTTTGCCAGAAATATTGGTTGGGGAAATCGACGTTTTGAAAATCCACCTGCACGAGACCGTTCAACTGGGTTCGATTGGATATCGGGTAAAAAAACGCCCCGCCTGCCTGGAACAGCGCATGGAGTCCTCGGTTTTGCTGGGTATGGGTTTCTTCCGGGGCATCATCCACTTGTTGGTTCATTTCGGTACGAAAATATGTCCCGAAAGGACCGGCGCCGGCATAAATTCTCCAGCCGTTGAATCGGGAAGCCAGGGGCTCTTTCAGAACTTCCAATAATTTAAACACTACAAATGTGGGTGAACGTTGGTTGGTTAAAACCCCATTCTCTACCAGGGTGCGGTACAATTCCGGGAAGAAATATTTAGCCGCCCGTTCATGATTGACAAGGTCTTCCCGGTAGCGATAGAGCATCACCGCAATCCGATGAATCTCTGCGGCAGTTAGGGGGCGCTGCAATGCCTGTTCTTCTTCCAGGCGTTGGGCAATCCGGTATGCCAGGTACGCCGTGGAGCCGTTGCGTACTTTCCCGACGCCAATACCCACCATCCCGTCAAGCGCCAGGCTCCGCTCTTCCTTCTCAAAGCGATTGCGAAAGTCGATGGTATCCCGCGGCGAGGAGGTAAAATGTTTGCCCTTGCCCTTTTGTTTCTTCCACTCAAACTGTGCCGTCAGGCGATGGTAAATGAACGCCTTAGCCGGAAAGGGATACCAGGCAAAAAAATTGTGCAAATTCAAACTCTGGAGGTAATTGTTACGATGACCTTCCCCGGTTTCCAGAAGGTTGGCATTATAATCCCGTCGGCGATTATCATTTTTCTGATGAAATACCGAGACCATTTCTCGGGCATCAAAGTCCCACTGAAGGTGCTCACTTTCCTGAAAACCGGAATAGAACAGGGTTAGATGTCCGCTTAAATAATTGCGATTCCGAAATTCGGGGTTCGAATTGTGTTCATTCGTCAGCCGAGTGAACAGGGAACCGGAGAGTTTCAGGTCTCGGGCGCTGGTGTGAGGGATACGAAATTCTTGGATATAATTGGTTTGATAATCCTGGGAGAACAGCCCTCCCCATAAGATAAGCATGCCTCCTACCCACCTCCAAAAACAACAGGTGAATCTCTTCATCTCTCCTCCTCCGGATTTTGGGTGTGCTTCTTCTATGGCAACTCCAAACTGCTAAATCATTATGTTCGGAGCTCAACAGAGCCTATCCCCTGAATATCTTCCGTGAGTGTCTGGCGATTTCTACCGGAACACCTTTCCGGATTTACCCTGTTGCGGATGTTTATGAGATGTTTTTTCTATGTGCTAATTTAATACCAAAAGTTACAAAGGTAATGAATAATTTTGCAAGCTTTTAAAAAACTTGTAATTGTTCGCAATGGTAACCCTTCTGAGATGATCAACTTGTTAACAAATCGCCATTCCGGACTGTTAATTTTGTTAACACTTCTCCGGCGTTTGGGAAATGCCTCTTCTACCAAATCTGAAAAGAGCGCCATTAAAAATTTGTTTTCCCCAAAAAACATACTAAATTTGAATTTCATTTTTTCTTGTCAGGGGGAAAGAGATGGATGTTGAAGTGAGTTCGTACCGAAAGGAGTAACCAATGGCAAGCTATCCCAAAAAAATGGCAATATTAGTGGGCGGTGGTCCGGCGCCTGGAATAAATAGTGTAATAGGCACGGCAACAATTCGAGCCATACTGGAAGGAGTAGAAGTAATCGGCATTCTGGATGGTTTCAAATGGATTATGCGGGGGGATATCAATCATACCAGGGAACTAACGATCGACAATGTCAGCCGAATACATTTTCGGGGTGGTTCTTACATTGGCATTGCCCGGGATAATCCTACCAAAGAGCGCAAGCACCTGGAAAACACGGTAACCTCATTGTTGCGGTTGAATGTGGATAAATTGATCACCATCGGTGGGGATGACACAGCCTACAGCGCCATGCAGGTGGAAAAGGTAGCGGAGGGACGAATTCGGGTGGCTCATGTGCCCAAGACCATCGATAACGATCTGGATTTGCCCCATGGGATTCCCACTTTTGGATACCAGACTGCCCGGCACATCGGGGTGGAGCTGGTAAAGAATTTGATGGTGGATGCCCAGACCACTTCCCGCTGGTATTTTGTGGTTTCCATGGGACGCAAAGCCGGACATCTGGCGCTGGGCATTGGCAAAGCTGCCGGTGCCACTCTCACCTTAATCCCGGAGGAATTCCCCGAAAAGGTCATAAAGCTCTCCCATCTTGTGGATATTGTTGTGGGTTCTATTATCAAACGGTTGAGTTACGGTCGGAAAGACGGGGTGGTGGTGCTGGCGGAAGGTTTGGTGGAACGACTTGATCCGGATGAACTGGAAGTGCTCTTGAATGTGGAACGGGATGCTCATGATAACATTCGTCTGGCAGAGGTGAATTTCGGCGAAATTTTAAAATTCCATGTTCTGGATCGGTTAAACCAATTCGGCATTAAAACCACCATCGTAGCGAAAAATATCGGGTATGAACTCCGCTGTGCCGACCCGATTCCGTATGACATGGAATACACCCGGGACCTTGGGTTTTGTGCCGCTCAATTTATGATCGATGGTGGAAATGCCGCCATGGTTTCCATTCAGGAAGGCCATTTTGTACCCCTGTATTTTAAAGATATTATCGATCCCAAAACCAATCGTACCCGGGTACGCATGGTGGATGTGACCTCGGAATCCTATTTTATAGCCCGGCGATATATGCTGCGCCTTAACAAAGCCGACTTTGATGACCCTCATGAAGTCGCCAAGTTTGCGGCCACCTGCGGACTATCCATTAAAGATTTCGAAAAGCAATTTAAATACCTGGTTGAAAAAGACCTGATTTATCAAAACGGCGGTATCAGCACCCTGAAAAATCATGTCACGGAAAGTAATATCGTGTATGAGAAGCGCAAGCCCAAAACCAAAGATGCGCCTCCGGAATGAGAGCGTTATCAACCTTCATACGGAGCATCTCCGCTCTGATCAGTGACCCTGTGGGAAGAGTTTCCCATTGGCATGGAGTTATTTCATAAATGGAGTGGATGGGCATTTCATCCGTACTGCCCGGCAAATATTCTGCAAAAGTGGATCCTTTATGAGCCCCCGAGTGATTGTTTTTTTCGGTGTCGCCGGATTATTATTGGGTGTGGGAACATTCCTCCTCTATTTGTTGAATCGCACCCGGCTCATTCTATGGTTTTTAAGCGTACGGAAAAAGAAAGATAAAAAACGCCCCCGGGTGCCCGGAGGCTTCTCCGGTTTTCGGAACTTATTGATCATCCTGTTGTGGATTGTCCTCTCGGGTATCGTTTTCTTTATCGGCTTTTTCCTGCAAGCATATCAGGGGTTTACTTATGAAGAACCGGTGGTTTATGTGGAAGTGATACCCGGTTCCAAACCACAGACCTTTGTCGTTGAGTTGGCACGAGGGGGCTCGTCGGGAAAATCTCTTACTGAAAAATATTTGCTTTATGGAGACATGTGGATGTTGGAGGGGGATATTTTAAGATGGGAAAAGTGGCTCACCTTCCTGGGGTTGAAAACTCGCTATCGGTTAACACGCTTGCGGGGACGCTATCATTTGACAGAGGATGAACGAACAAAAACCGCCACGATATACTCACTGGTCGAAAAAGAAGATGACCCCCTGTGGCGGTTTTTATACCGGGTTGGGGCTTCTTTACCATTTATTGACACAGTTCACGGGAGTGCCGTTTATCAATACGGTGCCGATACGACACGCTACCAGGTTTATGTTACATCATCCGGCTTTACAGTTCGCCAATTAAATGACGATAATCAATCTTCTCCACCGGGTGAACGATGACTAAAAGTAATGATAACAGATGATAATAAATAACAGGTAAGATAATCGATGCAAGTTGTTGAAGCGCTGGAAAAGCGAGACCGGTTCGTTCTATCCCTGGAAATTACGCCTCCCAACAAAGGCACCAGTATCGACGAAGTCTATCGAACATTAGACACGCTGATGCCCTTTACTCCCCAGTTTATCAATGTCACCTACCATCAGGCACATGTAGTGTATGAGGAACGGGATGGGGTGATCTATCGGGTTCCCAAGCGGAAGAAACCGGGTACGGTGGGAATTTGTGCCGCCATTGCCAACCGCTATAATGTGGAGATGGTGCCCCATTTTATCTGTGGGGGATTTTCCAAATACGAAACGGAAGACGCGTTGATTGACTTGCATTACCTGGGAATTAAAAATATTCTGGCATTACGGGGCGATCCGGCGGTGGGGGAGCGTTCGTTTATCCCCCACAAAGACGGGCACCGCTATGCCAGCGAACTGGTGAAACAGATTAGCAACATGAACCGGGGAATCTATCTGGAAGAACTGGAAAATGCTCAGCCGACAAATTTTTGTATCGGGGTCGCCGGGTACCCGGAGAAACACTTTGAGGCACCCAATTTTGAACGGGATTTACAAAATCTAAAACATAAAGTGGAACAAGGTGCTCATTACATTATTACCCAGATGTTTTTCGATTTTGATGTGTTTAAGCGGTTTGTAGAGCGCGCCCGGGAGATCGGGATAACGGTGCCCATTATCCCGGGGGTAAAGCCATTGAGTTCGGTGCGTCAACTGTCCAGCATCCCCCGTAATTTTCATTGCAGCATTCCCCATCATCTGGTCGAAGCAATGGAAAATGCCCGTACAAAAGAGCAAGCCCGCAAAGTTGGCACTCAAAAGATAGCGGAACTATGTCAACAATTATTGGATTACCATTGCCCGGGATTACATATTTATACCATGGGCAAAGGTGTCTCCACCCGGGATTTGCTGAAGGCGCTGTTGGGTTAAGCACTTAACACCCCCATCCGGATAAAAATCTTTTTTAAATTCCCCCAAAAATTTCCCACCCCCTTATTCTTTACGAATCAACAACTTACATCCTGTTTCGTTGTAGCCGATTGCTGTTTTTTCATTTTTTTTCGGAATCGATGTGACTTTTTGACCCCTTTTTGCGACATACTAAACAGAGCGCTCAACAACATCTGCCCTGAAGGGCAAAATTAAGTCAGGTTCATTTTCAAACAGAAGGGGTTAAGTTATGAACAAGTTTTTCGCATCCGCATTAATTCTCACGATTTCTCTTTTCACCCTGGGGTTAGCTCAGTCTGCTAAGGTGGAAAGGGCAGTTCGATTCCGCACTGCTACTATCAATAAAGAGGTAAAAACAGACCAGGTATTCAGCCAGGCATTTTTGAAAAATGATATTGAAAAGGTTGTGACAGAACTCGGTAGTCGTTATGCACTGGGTCGTTCCAATGCTGCCCAACTGGAAGAATTGGGCAGCCGTTATGCACTGGGTCGTTCCAATGCTGCACAACTGGAAGAATTGGGTAGTCGTTATGCACTGGGTCGTTCCAATGCTGCCCAACTGGAAGAATTGGGCAGCCGTTATGCACTGGGTCGTTCCAATGCCGCTCAGTTGGAAGAATTGGGCAGCCGTTATGCGTTGGGTCGTTCCAATGCTGCACAACTGGAAGAATTGGGTAGCCGGTATGCGCTGGGTCGTTCCAATGCTGCACAACTGGAAGAATTGGGCAGCC
>CAYYGL010000006.1:0-53839 GCA_964471235.1 uncultured Calditrichaceae bacterium | reverse complement strand
TGGGGTTTGCAACCTATAATCCGCTGGAAACCATGAGGACCCGAGAAGATTTCATCAAAAGCATTTACACCGTAATGCAGAAAGCACATCAGGAAGGGGGCAACAAAAGTATCGGAGTGCGCTGATGGAAACGAGTCGTGAACCCGGGCAGCGGTTGGGAATACGCCCCGTCACTTGTCAGGTGTTACGCATCCCCCCTCATTCCCCCTCTATAAATTTTTCTCAAACCACATCGTCATTCGTTGTAACAAATGGAACCTGTCCTTCCCGACAATACCGTGTTTATGCCCGGGGTAGATAAAATAATCCAACTGCTTCCCGGCTTTAATGGCGGCATTCACAAACAGGATGGTATGCTGCCACATCACCACATTGTCTGATGTACCCTGGATGAGAAAAAGTTTTCCCTTCAGACTATCCACATAACTCAAGGTGCTGGATTCTTTATAGCCATCGGGATTGGTTTCCGGGGTATCCATATAGCGTTCGGTGTAGACGGTTTCGTAATATTTCCAGTCGATTACCGGGGCTCCGCCGATGGCAGCTTTAAAGACCTCCGGCGCCCGCAGTTTTAACGAGGTTGCCATAAAACCGCCGTAACTCCAGCCAATTACACCGATACGAGTGGTATCAATATACGGATGGGTTTGAATTAACTGCTTCAGCGCTGCCAATTGGTCGTTTATCTCTACCGTTCCCAGATGACGAAATGTTGCCTGTTCAAAAGCTTTACCGCGGTAGCTGGTGCCGTGGTTATCCACTGTAAAGACCACATACCCCTGGTTTGCCAGGTAGTAAAGCCATAGCATCCAGCTTCCGTATCCTCCCAGCCAGGTATCCCTTACCAATTGGGAATGGGGACCGCCGTAAACATAAACAATCAGTGGATACCGGCGGGCGGGGTCAAAATCCGGCGGGAGAATTAAGCGGCTGTATAAAACCGTGCCGTCCTTCATCTCCAGCGGTAAAATGGAGCCCCTACCGATGCGATATCCTTTGAGAGGGTTCGGGGACGTCAATAAGTTGCGAATCTGTTTCCCGGAAGTTGAAAAAAGCGTTGTGATCCCCGGATTTGTGAGGTTTGTAAAAATATCCAGGAAAAATTTACCTGAGGATGAGAGAGCAACCCGATGGGTGCCATTCCCGGAACTGAGGCGGGTCAGTTTTCCATTGCGGAGATTCACCCGGTATAAATCCCGGTGAATGGGACTTTCCTTCGCTGCCGTGAAAAAGACATTCGCACCGTTTTTGTCAAACCCGTGCACCCGGGTAATTTCCCATTCCCCTTTGGTTAATTGTTTCATCAACTGTCCATCACTGCGGTAGAGATAAAGATGATTCCAACCATCCCGGCGGGAGAGCCACAAAAAGCGCCGGGGGTCTTTATGGATAAAGAAAAGACCGGTCAGCGGTTCGGTATATTTCGCATCTGTCTCTTCGAATAAAGTGTTCACCGCTTTGCCGGTTGCCACGTCATACTGGATCAACCGCATGTGGTTCTGGTCGCGGTTCACATGAGCCACATAAAGATATTTCTCATCGGGACTCCAGGTGAGATTGGTCAGATACTGATCTTTCGGTTCCCCGGTTTGCAGCCAGGTGGTGGTCCCGGTGCGAATATCATAGATGCCAATGGAGACAATATGATTTTTCATTCCTGCCATGGGATATTTTGCCGGCTTTGCCTGTGCCGGACGGGTGGTGAAATCCACATACGGATAATCGGTCACCATGCGTTCATCTTTCCGGTAAAATGCCAGGTAATGATTTTCCGGCGACCAGAAAGTGCCTTTATAAATACCGAACTCACTCCGGTGTACGGTTTGTCCGTTTACGATGCCAACTAAACTGTCTCTGGTAACGGCAATTTCCTTTCCCCCTTCCAGCAAGAGGTATAAATTATTCCCCCGGGTAAAAGCGATTGCCAGGCTCTTTTTTGCCACATCCGGATGGGCATGTTTACCGGAAAAAAAGGTATGGACCGTGACCGACTTTTTCTTCAAATTACTGATCAGCATTGAATCGCCCTTCCAGAACCAGAACCGATGGGCATCCATCCAGTGCACAGCCGGAAATCGCTTCATTTCACCAATTCCGGCGACAGTCAGCCAGCGGTTCAAATCCATTAATTTCAGCACGGCTCTCGTTTTGCCATTATTCCCCCTGCCAACAAACAATGTAGCCACCGAATCAATATCCTCAACATAGGAGAACCGGTCTTCATCAGCAATCCATTGCAACTGTTTCAAGCGTTTGGGCGCCAATTCCGTGCGCCATTTCAATGCGGCATCCTGCAATGTTAAGTTTGTGTTCTGAGCAAAAAGGCTGCTCAAAATCAATAAAAAAATACCCGCCACATTCTTCATTTTACCAATACTCATTTCCAGCTCCTAAAATTTTGATTCCGGTTAAAAGATTGATTATATTATTGTTTGATAGAGTTTAGCAGGCGGTGCGTCACACCATGCGAGGTAAACTCATAATAACGATTTTCGAAGAAACAGCCGCTTCCCTACCAGTACGTGAAGCAGGCAAGGGCAAGGGAAAGGGAAAGCAATATCAACGCTCCGGGAACGAGTTCACAAATTTGGAATTAAAACGAAATGCGCTTTTAATCCAAACAAAAAATTTTTGTCGTGTTCTGGCAGTCTTTTGATGCGCTGTATTGAGATAAAAACACGGTGAGTTGGTAAACTTTGCCATCAGGTAATCAACTGTTACGGAATAGTTTGGTATGAACATCTTTAAAAAAGCAATTGTTCTTCTGGGGTTTTTCGCCATTGTTGTCGGGTGTTATTTGCTTGGTGTAGAATTTTTCAGTGAAAACCGTTCTTTCGTTAACCGGTGGAAAAAATTGGAACCCGGTTTCTCCCTGGCAGAATTTACTGCCCCGGTCATTTCGCCGGTAGGAGACTCCCGCATCACGGTGCTGAAGATCGATCCCAACCGCTATCAACTGAAATTGCTTTGTGCTACTGAATACGATGGCATTTCCCGACCGATTGAGACATGGGCAAAAAAATTTCATCTCCTTGCCGCCGTCAATGCCGGCATGTACCAGAAAGACAACTTAACCGGAGTAGGATTCTTAAAAAACTTTGAGCATTTCAACAACCCCTATTTGAACAGCAACAATGCCATTCTGGCTTTCAATCCGGTGGATTCAACCGTGCCGCCGGTTCAGATTATTGATCGCACCTGTCAGGATTTTACCCGCTTGAGAGATAAATATCATTCTTTTTTACAAAGTATCCGGATGATTAGTTGTCAGCAGGAAAACGTCTGGGAACCGCAATCCCAACGGTGGAGTATCGCAGCTCTGGGAATCGATCGCTCCGGGAATGTGTTGTTCATTTTTACCCGTTCCCCTTATACGGTACATACCTTTATTAATATGCTGCTTACACTTCCAATAAAAATTTATAATGCCATGTACCTGGAAGGGGGACCGGTGGCTTCACTTTTCGTATCCGCCGGCGGATTAACCATTTCCAGAACCGGGACATTTCAAAATGGTTTATTGGATAATCAACCGTTGGGTACCCCCTCTTCGATTCCGAATGTTCTGGGAATTGTTCGGAAAGCGGCAACAGAGAAATAGCCAATAGGCTTTTGCCAAAGCATGACCATGTGATTGGCAGCTTTTCAAACACCCTTTCAGGATTTGGTATTGCCTGCCCGCTTTTTCATATTCCGATAGGCTATTCTAACATTGCGGATAAAATTTTTGTAACCGCTCCGGCGAACCGGTGTGCCCCGAAAAAGGGTTTCAAATTCTTCTTCGCTCATATTTAATTGACGTTTAAGGGAAAACCATTCCTCCGGGATACGGCTATGAAAATCGCTTTCGCCGGTAGGGGAGCTGAAACGGTTCCAGGGGCATACTGCCTGGCAGATATCGCAGCCAAAAACCCAGTTTTCCATCCCGGGTTGTAATTTCGGATCGATGGAACCCTGATGTTCAATGGTGAGATAGGAAATGCACCGGCGACTGTCCAGCACATAGGGCTGTTGCAGGGCATTGGTTGGGCAGGCAACCTGGCAGCGGTTGCAGGTGCCGCAATGATCGGTGGTAAACGGATCGTCTGCCGGAAGGGGCAGCGATAACAGAATCTCTCCCAGGCAAAAGTAAGAGCCTTTGCGCTTGAGGATTAGATTGGTGTGTTTACCGATCCATCCCAAACCGGCTTTTACTGCCAGCGGTTTCTCCATCAATGGGAATGAATCCACACAGATGCGCCCCTTTGCTTCCGGCACGATCGACTGAATGTATGATAACAACTCTTTTAATTTTTTTCTCATCACTTTATGATAATCCCGTCCCCGGGCATAGATGGAGATGTTGCCCTCGTCCGGGGGGCGCTGCAAGGGCTCATCGGAGCGGTAATAATTTAAGGTGGTCACGATTATCGACTGTGCCTCCGGAAAAAAGCTCCTGGGATTGGCGCGTTCCCGGGCGGTTGTTGCCATCCATCCCATACTACCATGAAAACGCTGCGCCAACCACTGCTGCAACAGTCCCCCGCCTTCCCGGAGGGGTTCGGCATCACAAATAGCGATATCACTAAAACCGATATCGAGCGCTTTGCGTTTGATATGTTGAACGAGGTTTTTCATGGTGTGGAGACTGTTCCGCCGGAACACCGATGACGACCGAGAGATGCAGTTCCCAGGAGTTTTTTATAAGATAAAATATCATTCCCCTTTGGCTTGTTCCACAACTCCCGTCTCGATTTCCTCGTTTCGGAAGAGACGGTAATAAACTTCGGGATGATTGGTGATGATCCCATCAACTCCGATTTTCAGCATCCGGCGAAAGTGCCGTTCCTTATCTACCGTCCAGGCATAAACCCGGTAATTTCGTTCATGGAGATTGGTGATATACTTTTGTGACAACATCCGGTGGTAAACATGCAAGGATTCCACCGGCACGCCATTGGAAATAAATTTATGACTGCGTTGGCGATAGATAAAGCCCAAACGGTACTCGGGTGCCAACTGAGCAAATTTCTTTAGTACCAGGGGATTGAAAGATGAAATGATGATATTGTCTGTTAAGCGAAAGTCACGCAGTACCGCCAGAATTTTTTCTTCCAAGCCGTTCTGACGCATTGTTTCCTTTTTGACGTCAATATTAATCAAAATCCGATTGCCCACCGCTTCCAGGGCTTCCTGGAGAGTTGGTATTTTAAATTGAGGGTCGTTTTCCAGATAACACTTGCGGATCCGGGATAGGGGCATTTGATGCACATTTCCCCGGCATCCGGTCATCCGGCTTAAGCGGCGGTCGTGGAAGATGATGATATCGCCGGAGGCGGTCAAACGGACATCCATCTCAATACCATCACAACCCAGCCGGACAGCGGCTTCGAATGCCGGGATGGAATTTTCCGGTGCAAAACTATTGGCACCCCGATGGGCAAATATCAGGGGAGGCGTTACCGGTGTAAACCCGGCTATGTGTCTCATTGTAGATTTGGTCAATGCTATCCCGCTTGCAATCTCATTTCAGGTCGAATTACCGGAACATCTATACGGAACAAAAACTCAACCAACGTTCATCGAATAAGCGCATTGAAAATGAAAGAATGCGTGACCCCCGCCTCAAATGTTGAATTTTAGCTGAAAACAATTACTTTCGCAACATCTATTGAGAAAATATGCAAGAAGGTATTTTCTGGGTTACCTGAGATTTCAGGATTCCGGGTTTTCAGCCTTATGTTGGGAACCGGGGCGCTCAGGTTCATTCTTCCAATGGCAAGCGAATCAAATCCCCATCGTTGACCATCGTAATATCCCCATTATAATACTTTTTGGCAATGCGTAGCGGATCCCCCTGGAGAACATCCGGATACAGATGGTTCAAGAGCACTTTTTTGGCTCCGGCGGATTCGGCAATTTTCGCTGCCAGACTGGGTGAGAGATGTCCCTTCACAGCAAACTCATCGGCATGGGAACATTCCAGCACGGCAATATCAGCATCCTTACATAACCGGATCAACTCCTGACAGTAGCCACTATCCCCTGAGAATGCCACCACCTTATTCGCTATCTCAAATCGAAGCCCCACACTTTCCTGGGTATGGATCACCTTGCTCCAGATTAAGCGAAACCCGGGAAAATCCAACAACCGGCGTTTCATCTCGTAAAACTTCACCGTCTCTGAGGAATATTGAATCCACTTCCCATACGCCCGCTCCATACTCTGAACAAACCGGTATAATCCCACCGGGCCCCATACCCGCAACACACTACTGTCATCATTTTTGCGGGAATTGTGAAGCGCAAATAAGAACGGAACCAGATCCCCAATATGATCGGGATGAAAATGGGTGATAAATACATAATTGATGCGATGAATATCCACACCTTCGATTGCCATCCGGCGCAACGTGCCCGCACCAATATCTATTAATAATGTTTCTTTGGGGGTTTCTAACAATGTGGCACTGCAGGAACGCCCGGGATCGGGAATAATGGTGCCGGTTCCCAAAAATCTTATTTGAATCTCTTGTGACATGGCGCCCCCTTCACAGTGATTTTATTAAATGTAAGGAGGAATAAGCCGGAATA
The DNA here is from genome assembly GCA_964471235.1 of uncultured Calditrichaceae bacterium. Taxonomy (GTDB): domain Bacteria; phylum Calditrichota; class Calditrichia; order RBG-13-44-9; family J075; genus CAYYGL01. Next base: position 47,266 of record CAYYGL010000006.1, on the reverse strand, counting down.
CAAAAACTAATGTGGTGTTTTTCAAATAATAACAAATCTCCGGTTTGCAGCAATGATTATCGATTTTGCTCAAAAATTTTCCTACTTTACCGAATACTATTTCGTGTATCGTAACAGGATGTTGAACTAACCCGACGAATATTTGGTGCAACGTGAAGCCGGCAGAAAAAGCTGAGTTAAAACCATATCCTAAAATGTTTACGAGGAGGAATGGAACATGTCCCGTGTTACCTTGAATTTGTTGTTGGCAATTTTTATGATGATGTTGCTGGCAGCCTGCTCCAGCGACCCCATCCAGAAGGGCGACAATGCCTTCCAGAAAGGGGAGTACGCCAAAGCGGTCAAGTTTTATCGTGAAGCGTACCAATCTCATCCAAAGGATTATCAGGTGCGGGAAAAATTGGCACTTTCCTATTTTAAACTGGGTGAATACTATTACCGGAAGCGCAAGGTGCTTTCAGCATTTGCGGCGCAGGTGAACCAGGGAATTCAACTTCTCCCCGACTCTCTTACCCCCGAAACGAAAAAGCTGCTCAGCGGGGTGCACGTCTCGCTTGCCGAAGCTTATATGAATACTCCGCCGGAGAATATCATTCGGAAGCGTCAATTTTATGACAATGCCCGGATGCACCTGCAAACAGCCCTCCGGTACCAGCCGGATAATCCCCGGGCATTACAGGCGTGGGAGCAGTTCAAGAACAAAAACTTCTCGGAAATGTATGAAAAGGGGATGAAATACTACCAACAGGCAAAAAAGGATAAGACCAATTATCTGATCGCCGAATACTACCTGACCCGGGCATTTCAACTGAACCCGGACCATACCGACCTACGCAAGGCTTTGATGACCTCCCGCAAAAAAACGCTGAATATGCTCGATCCCGATCAACAGGTGCCCATTGCCATTACGGATAAGATTCGCAAGGGCAAAGTGTTGTCTTATTTGATTGTGGCACACAATAACAGCAACGAAAATTACCAGATTGGTGCAGGAAGTTTTTTTCTGATTGATGAAAACGGGAATGCACAGGAGGGATTTGCCAATGATCAATTTGCCAATGCGTTCACACCGGGCAGCCTCAAACCGGAGCGGGAAAAAGAGGGTGTGGTTTCCTTTAAAATTAACCCGGGGAAACATTACGTACGGGTGGAGCTTCGGATTGAAAACAAGGTTTTGGGCTACAAAAATTTGCCGTTTTGAGGGGATAAAATACGCAGGTAATAATTTTGTAAATTTCTTCCAGAATTAATATTGTCCTCAATCCTTTTTTTACCAGGATGTTTTTTAAAAACTGAAAGAAGATAATGGATAGTCTTATTCCGATAGGGATACCAAGGGTTCCAATACATTATAATAATTCATCAGAAAATCAACCGCATCTATAGAAGCTAACTCATCTAAAGTAAGTCTGGAGAGCGACAGTAAGGTTGTAACCGCACAATGACGGATGGATGATTGAGCCGTGTGGTTATTTTTTCTCATGAAGCATTCGAGATTTTCAGCGGCATTTTTTACTAAAGTTTGCAAAATGTTAAATGCTTCATCTGATAAAGGAGGATTCCCCCGATAATTTTCTAACCTTCCCCCGGAACGATAATGCGGATATGCTTCTAATCCCATAAACCGTAAAAACCAATCAGCACGGTATTTGCCAATGGCGCTAACAATTCCCATGAAATCCGCCAGGAGTTCATCATAAACATTGTTTTGCATGGACGAAAACAATCTACGGGTAAGGTAGTGGGTGCATTCATGTTCCAATCGGATAATCAAAGACAATTTTTTCCATTCTTCATCATCTAACCCAAGTTCGGAAGGCGCTATGGCACTATAATACCCGGTGCTAAGAATCATAAAACGATCCTGGTAAAGTTCCTTCCGGGGAATAATCTCTTTAAACTTTTTTTGCCAACGGATTTCTCCGCGATTGAAAGGACTTTCCGCTTCCCACTGAATTCTGATTTTTCTAATCCTGTCCCAATTATTATATCCGGCAATCATGCAGGCGCCCATGGAATTAGGGATTGGTTGTGGTTCATTTTTTTGTGTTAACGCCTGTATGAGGGAAACAAAATCCTGACGATTTTCTACAATAATCACCGGAATTTTGCCCGCCAGGCTGTTATAAATGATTAAACGGATATTTTCCGGTTCCTTTAGATTCAGACCACTTGCTTCCGAAATCGTTTCCGGCGGAATACCACGTCGGGTTACAGCACGATATGCATCGCCTTCACTAATCCCTTTGCATATCGGGAAGTGCAATTGAACCAGTTTCTCCCGAAGCGTATTGAAGACCCCTCGCATATAAGTTTCTTCCAGGTAGGATTCCCAGGTTGGAATATGAGCTTCGGAACTTAACGGAAACGATAAGGGGAAATGTAGCGAGTCAAAAATAAACGGATGATCGTTATAATGGAGTAATTCCTCAAGCGTCGAATTCTTTGCTCCCAACTCCACAAGCACCTGTTTTCGAACGTTCTGGGACTGATCTACCGATGATATCTGTAATCTTACCTCATTCATCGTTCTGCGAGTTCTTTTCCGCCATTATTTCACTGATCTTTCGCACCTGACTGCGGATGAGCTCTTCATTGGATAATCCGCCAACCACGGCTTCCAGGTCGTTTTCAGAAATTTCTGTAGAAGAAAAATCTTTCGAACGATCTTCCTTTGTGGCTTTATATTTTTTATATAGAGATTTAATAATCATTTTATCCCTTTGCTTTAAATACTGTTTCCGGGTTTCGCGGGGTTTATCCTACGCGAATGTTTTTATAAGGGTTTTCCAAAATAAGGATAACGGATGTTTAAATCTTCATGAATTCATCACTTTGGGAAAGTTCGCAAAAGTTGAGAGACAGTAATCACCTTTGTTTTTTTAGCAAATAATAATTTATAAAAGGGGTATGTACAGGACAAAATGTTCCAATCGCTCCTTTATACATACCCCATAATTTTTTAATGAGTGGTGGATTCTTAGGTATTCACTGTAACATTATCACCAACACAGACGTCATTACCACATACCTCAATCCAAGCTTCAGCCCCGCCAGCAACGCTTTCCAATGCATCTTCGGAAATCTCTTCACTTTGGTAATCGGGCAGAACCACCGTCATATCAGCTTCGTTTTCAACAAAACGGATATCAAAGCCCTCCGGGACATTCAACCCGGTTTCTTCCTGAATTGCCGAGGCCGGATCGGTTTTCAGTTTCTCACGGTAGGATTTGTCTTCCGCTGCCCGGCTTAACACCGCATCCAATGCTTTTTGATGCTCTTCACCCAGGGAATTTACTTGATAGCTCATAATACATCTCCTCATTTAAAAAGTTAGCATTTGAACTTAACAACTTTTCTGCAACACGGCGCCTGTGTTTCAGAAGAAATTACAGCAAACATATCTGGTTTTTATGTTAACAATATATATGCCAAAGACTGTAAAACGATGCAACACATTGAAAACATTTAACTTGAATCATCGCTCTTTCTTATTTCTTTTGGAACATGTTAGAGGAGAGTATCTATTGTTTTGTTTTAGATGGCTTTATTGCAATAAAAACAAGCGGTTACTGATAGAGTGAACACCCTATGATAAAGCTGTTACAGGGGAATTGCAGCTATTCGGTCCATAAAATGTATTTCCTGCGAGGAGAACGTATGGGAAATGAGGTGAGATATATGGGCAAGGTAAATCGGTTATCTCCCTTCCAAAGTGTCAACATCAAAGTAATGGGTATCGTTCACTTATTGGATGGTAAGAATTCACATTTTTTTAAGCTGCGGCAATAATCTGGCAATTATTTGCTCCTCCCGCATTGCGGTGGATTTCCAATATCCCTTCACCCAAATCAAACCCGCCGGTAGACTTTTTGTGAGAATCGGTTACTGTTGAAACACCCATTGTTTTGCAGCTTCTAATACGGTATCCACCCCTCTACGGATATCTTCAGGCTTTGGCGTTACCAGCATATCCGGCTGAACGCCTCCTTTTTGCTCCGCATTACCATTCGCCCGAACGAATCGTTTGGTAGAAACACCCACCTGTAACCGGGTATGGGGAAGATCGAACAAATACAATTCACCAAAGCCATTGGGAACTCCACCGGTCTCCTGCCCGATAAGTGTGGCAAGATGAAAGTCGCCAATGGCACCGGCAAGGAGCATGGCGCTGGAAAAGGTATGGGGTCCGATCAGCACACATACCGGTCCTTTGTAGCGTAAAGAGTTCCTCCCGGGGGCTTCCGGTTCAAATTCCCAGACTGCCATTTGTCCTTCGGGAGTAGTCCAGATTTTTCTCCCCATCGGGTGAAGATATTGAAGCGGCAGCCAGCGCAGCCCGGCAGGAATATAACCTCTTAAATAATCTTTTAACTGGCGACTTACTTTCCACTCCATCCGGGCAGTAAACCGGTAGGGTTTATCCGTGATATAGGAGAGCAATTTCTCCCCCAATTGAGTTTTGCCGCCGCCATTTTCTCGAAGGTCAACAATTAATCCCCGGATGGGATGCTGTTTGATATCTTTAAATGTTGTTCGGAGAAATTTTTTAAATGCCGATAAGTCAACCATTGAACGAAAGTTGATATACCCGACATCATCGGTAAGGCGTTTAAAAGAGTAATATTGGGTTCCCGCCCCCTTTTCCTTTCTTCTTTGCAGAATTTCCTGATAAGGTATCCCGGTAATGGTTTGCTCCATCACCTTACCATTTTGATGAGACTTCCATTTTACATGAAATGGGGTTCGAATGCCATGCAGCCAGAGATTTCGGCGAAAGGCTCTTAACGCTACTGAAGTCCGGAAACTCATCTTCTCCCCGCTTATTTCCCGAATAAATATTGAAAAGAGAGAATCAACCGAAGCATGATTGATGGAGAGTAACACATCACCCGATTGAAGCGGGGAATCCGGCTGGTAAATATTTTTAATTGTTACGCCGGCGTCGGTTTTAATGACATCATAAGGAAAGACCAAATTGTCTTGTTCGGTATAAGCTTCCCATTCTTCCCAGGGAAAAACAGCGGTGGTATGTCCATCCCCAAAGAGTGCCACAAATTTAGCAAGATACGGGTAAAACTCGACCCGAGTCATCGGTTTTGACAGGGAATGTTCCAATTGCACTTTTGCAGTAAGAATTGAATCCCGGGGGGTATAATAATATAAATCCGGGTGAACCGCTTCCAGGGTCTGCATCATAAACTCGATATCATCATCAAGCACCTGAACCGGGTATTCCCTTGAAAATTCTTCCGGTGTTACTTTCCGGTGAGTCTGCGGTCTTTTATAACCGAATTCCAGGGACATGCTAATTGCCCCGACTAAAATTAGAATGACTACACCAACTATAAGAAACTTTTTTTTCATCATTTAAGGAATTTAGTTTAGTTAGCACAGTTGATAATACTCGAATTTTTGAAAAAATTCAACAAAATTGATTAGAAAAATAAGCGATGAGCTTTTTTTGTATGGGATTTTGAAGGCACATTGAGATGTGAGCAATTTCATTCAGTACAAACATTTCTCACTTCGAATCAGTGAACTTGCTGTTTAAAGTGACGAAGGAAAACATTTCATAAATTCTTGTCTTGAAAGATTTACAAGCAACTGTTTCTATCCGCTCATTCCCTCGAACTCACCCCCTCTTTGCCCCCCTTCCCGACGAATCGGGATCTTCGACTTCCAGGAGAGGTGGATGAAAGGGGGAGAGTTGAAAATACAGCTTCAAACATCATAAGGATTTATGGATGGGAGGATTCTCCACATCCTCTTTTCTTTAACTACGCTATACTTTGAGCAGATTTTTTTCACCGCTACGGTCACATCGATATAACCTATCATCAAAATGTTAAAACGTTGCGTGCCTTTTGCGTTCACCGTGGTTAAACAAAGCGCTTAAAACCATTCTTAAGGTGGTAAAAAAACCTGAGTAGCTACAAATAAGAAAATTGATCTTAATTTATTGTGAAGTTCATAGTCCCTATAAAACAATAACTTTTCACCGACAGTTGAAGTAAGAAATGTTACGTCAGTACATTCAAACTGCATTACTACACGAATGTTCTTCAACCACCTATGAGGAGGTTATAGCGAAATGAATGAAAAAAACAGCGAATTAGAAAAGACTATGAGAACTTACGACTTAGAAGATTAAACTCCTATATCATACCGCTACAGTTTCCTTTTTCACCGAAGGTTTATCAGATTTTTTAAGTTTTTTATGTGGTTTATTTACCAATCCTAAATGAGTTTTGTCAAAAATGTTCAATTGATCTTTTATGGCTATTGCTAATTCTAATGAACGCCGCATATATTTGCAATAATTATTATTCGGTTCAGCCATGCTTCCATTTGTCTCCAGACTTTCATGAAAGCAGCCCCCGCCACACTGGAAACGCGCAAAACAATTTTTACATTTGGGGTGAGACATACCGTAATTTTCAATGTACGGTTTTTGTACCGAAGGATCCCATCGATTGATATTTCCCAGAACTTTATCTTTCTGTCCTACCATCCGGTGGCATGGATACACGTCACCCGAAATCGATATTGTAAAATACCGCGTGCCAGCCGAACAAAAATATAATTTAGGCGACCGTTTATGAAGCATTCCAATAAGCTCCAGAATGGTTCGGTCATAAACGTGTTCCCGGTTTTTAATTCTCCGCAAAGTATCCTGAGCCAATTGTTCCAAATCTTTTTGTAAGAATTTGTACTGGGCGGAATTAAGATGAGCCTCGTCTAATTTTAATATTTTGGCTGTTTTTGCTAATTCTCCTTTTAATTGAACCGGGGCAGATGTATTTTTAAATGTTGTTGAACCATTGTCAGTCGACATTCCGTTTGTTCCACATCCGTTCCGGACAGGTAATTTCCCATTCCCATTGGAATTCGGAAAAACAGATGATTCGGGCAACGTTACCACTGTGGTTTTAACATGCTTGAACCCGATTTCTACAAGGGCATCTCGTATTTGGTTTAAATTTACGTTAAATCCGGTGATAGTTGCTTTTCCGGTGGTTTTTCGTCCATCGCGAGACTTTAAGAATTCCTTCACCCTTTTCCGGGCAATTTTATAAGAGCCCCGTCCCCCCTTTAACGGGCGATTCTTGTCCTGAACATTCGCATCTCCATCAAAACTTAAGGTAATTGAAAAATCGTGATCATTTAAAAATTGATTTATTTCGTCTTTTAATAACGTTCCATTGGTGACCATGCTAAACCTGATTTTTTTATTTCGCTCTTTACACCTTTGCTTTGCATATTCCACCACCTTTTTAATAAGAGAAAAGTTTAACAAAGGTTCTCCACCAAAAAAATTGATGTGTACTTCAGACAAACCCATTGATTGTTCGATCAACCAATCAACCGCAGCATATGCAATCTCTTCTTTCATTAATCCCTTTTCTCCATACTCACCGTCTACTCCATAACAATATATGCAACTCAGATTACATAGCTGGGCAACATTCAATGATATGCTACTCACTGGAACTCTTTCCGGGGGATTGAAATCAACTTTTTTCTCCACGGAAATTTTTTCAACCAGGTGTAATTTTCTTAAAGCGGTCACTAACTCTGGGCCTAATTCTTCAAGGGTAAATTCCAATGTATTTTTGAGTTTGTCGATCTCCTTTGCCAGTGCTTCGTTAATACGATACCCCTGAATTCGATTTACATTGTACAAGTAAATTTGTCGGTTAAATGAGAATTTATGAAACTCTCGCAGACGATACTTTTCCATAATCATCTCCTATATTTTTTTTGTTTTTTTACCATAGGCTATTAAATGGGTCATAAATACCGAATCATGCTCTGTTCTTATGGCCTGAAAGTACGGTGAAAGCATATCCAAAAAAAACTCCAGGGGAGGGCTGGTCATGAGATGGACCCCGCCCATATCCCGGTAAAACCATTTGCTATAATCTTTATTTCGCTTGCCTACATGAAACCCGGAACTGCGTGCAAATTCCGTTGCATTGAATCCCTCTATATCATCCGGAAGAATCACCTCAAAATACAATGCGCCACCAGGTTTGGTCCATTGAGCGGCATTTGTCAGCAGTCTGCCAATACGTTCATAACTGTTTAAATAACAATAGGCACCCCAAAAATTTGTTACCAAATCAAAGGATTCTTCCGGAAAGTCTATACTCAGAACATCATGTTGAATAAAAGTTGCTTCCGGACACCGTTTTTCCGCTAACTGTAATTGAGCTTCACTAATATCGACACCCACCTTTTCGATTTCCGGATTCGGGAATTGCGAGAAGTGCCATGCCTGCCCGCAGCAAGTGTCTAACCACCGTTTCTTTCCGGCAGGCATTTGATGAAACAAACGGCGAATATAAGCGATGTTCATTTCGTGTTTACGTCGACATCCTACAAGATAAATGGATTCATACTTCATCGCATAGGCATGATTGTAGACTGCAAGAACATCCTTTTCATACTGATGAGGGGAAATTTGTTGATGCAAATTCACCGGGCAACCCCTTCAGTCAAGACCTGTTTCGTAACTTTTTTAAATATTGGTGAACCAACACGATGGGAAGCAAACCCCACGTATGCTTTAGCCCGCAACGAATCCCCAGGTCGATAATCCACTTTTATATGATGAAAACGTTTCACCACGAGACTTTCCCAGAATTCATGGAGGAATTGTGTTCGGAAATATCCATGCCAATCTAAAAGGGCATTGCGTTTTGCAGGTGTACATAACTGTTCCCGCATCAGGTAGTCAACAAGTCTTTTCCGCTGGGCAAAACCACGGGGATAATAATCAACATAGCATTCCAGACCTATTCTGGGATAAATTTGATTACCAACATCGATGTTGAGCGCTAAAAATTTGACATAGGGAATAAGCGTATTTAAGAATTGACTGAACTCTCCAATGGAACCGGGCCAGTTGATTTGTTCAAGAAAGCTTGTCACCAAATCAATATCGCCGAGTTTCGTAATGACTAACCGAAGGGCGTCAATATCTCGGGAAAGCATAAAACCCACTTGTTCTATTTTACACCTACCGGGTATCGCCTCTATCGTGCTCACTAATGTTTGACGCTGTTCCTGTGATATGGGTTTTCCTTTCAAGATATGATAAACCCGCTCAACGGTCATCAATAAATTCCTTTTATACTCTTCTGCCATACTGGTCTTAGTCACACATGAATCCAATCCCCAAAAAATTCCCGGGATGGGAATAGCAGTCATGGTTTCATTCATATCAAATTCTAACCAGGCTCGGTTAATGATTTTGGATAAAGACTCATTTGAGTCTCTCCACCACCGGGCGAAATCTTTAATATTTTTCCATACCGGCTCAGCATACTCAAAATCCGGTATCGAGAGCATAGGATTTTTGCCTGCCAAAATATCCTTTTGCGAGTGGTCTGATGAAACACAAAAAAGAAAATCTGCCTTTGCTTCCTCCTCCCACAAACGGGACTCAAATCCGAATGTCGATGTAATAGGCGCAGGAAAATACGCTGCCACTCTTTGTATTACCGCCATACACTCCGGCGAAATTAACTGTTCCGATATATGGTCTCTCAACGTTTCTAATGTATTACTGAGCGGATATTTCATGAAAATAGTCCTTATGAAGAATTGGATACTATTTTTGATTAATTGAAGGGAATTAAGTAAATCCTCCTATGGCGGGCAATGGGAGTACGAATAGATGATTTTATTACCCATCACCACCAGTAATACCGGTATTTCCTGTTCCTCCTGCAACATTCCGTAAATCCTCTTCATCCAGTTCGTCGTCAGCATCTCCTTCCCGGGTATCACTGGCAGGGAGTACAAAATAAAGTTTATTTAATGTTTCCTCGACCACTTGAATTTCCATATCATCCGGAATATGAATATTCAGTTCCCGCTGAATTACCTCTTTGGGATTGGCGATTAATTCTTTTTTAAACTTCTCATCCTTCCAGGCACGTAAAATTAAACGCATTTCCATTTCCAATTCATTCTCCCGGAAAAGCCTGTTACGTGTTTTCATATATCACCTCCTATATGGTTGATAACATTAAAACCGAGTGTATTGAAAACAAATAATATGCCGAATTGAAACATACTTGCTAACATTATGAGAAGCCTGTATTTATCCTAACCGGAATCACGATGGCATTATAGATATTAGAGTTATTTCTCTATGAAATAGAGGAAGATTACATGTAGAAGAGGTGAAATGATTTGCAATATCGGAAATAAATATGTTTCCCGATTGCTAATCCGGTAGGGAAGAGAGAATAAACACCAAAATCTTGTAAACAAATACATAATGATTTGGTAAGAAATGCGATTATGTTCATAGAAAGATTTGGGAAAAGTGGTGAGTGGTGGGTCAGAGAGTCGTTTTATAAGGAGAGTATTTATATATGACGGTTGCCATCACCAAAGAAGTTTCCATTGAAAATTTTATTCACCATTAAATGTATTATGTCATGATGGTTGAATATTCGTTGACCTCCCATAACTGAATCTAAATCTTCATCGGTTAGACTATCCGCTGAAAGTGAGTCATCTACTTTTAACGGAATGACAAGAAAGAAGAGTCGGGAGTCTTCTTCGCAAATTACAGTACTGATACAACAGGGAATCGAAATATCCAGTTCCTCCTCAATAATACGTTTCGGGTTTTCCAATAACTGCCTTCTGAATTCCGCATCTTTTTGACAACGGGTAGCAAAGAAGTCTTCAATAGCTTTGCGCCCCATTATCCGTTCTTTCAACTGAATATCTGTAGTTTTCATGTGAAAGCGCTCCGTTGTGGTTTGGTTTTAACCGGTGATGACGAAGAAAATCCATAAACTTGAGATAATGGTCGGGGGAGATAGAAAACAAGGGAAGTAATTTTTTATAGGACCCCCGGGTTTCTTTTAACCCAAGGGATATAATAGTCCGCACCTGTTCCCGATTCAATTCACGTTCCAGGTATGGTCTCTGGATAACTTCCCAAAAACTTTTCCGCTCTCTCACCATCTTGGAATAAAGTTCCATAACACGACCTCTTGGGGCTAAAAAATCATTGGATTGGGGTTGGGATGCTGATGAATGAGGATGCTGCTTAAGCATTGATGCAAAATCTTCCGGCTGTATCATATCTCCGGAAGAGCACATCGCAAAGCCCATAGTAACAAGATTTTTCAACTCCCGAATATTCCCTGGCCAATTATATCCGGATAAAATATCTAATGAGACTTTTGAAAATCTCTTTGTTGACTGATATTCGACGTTTAATCCTTTTAAATAGAAACCTGTTAGTGCTTTCCAGTCCTCACCCCGCTCCCTTAATGGGGGAATATTCAACACAAAACAACATAATCGATAATACAAGTCCTCCCGGAATTTTCCATTCTCTACCATTTGTTGGAGATTTCTATTCGTGGCAGCAATAATACGAACATCTATTCTTTCAATTTTGTTACTTCCCAGGGGTCTAATTTCACCTTGTTCCAGCACTCTTAACAGCATTGCCTGTACTTCCGGGGATAATTCTCCGATTTCATCCAGGAAAATAATGCCATTGTTACATTCTTTAAAAAGTCCCGAACGTTCTGATATTGCTCCGGTAAAACTCCCCTTTTTGTGACCAAACAGTTCACTAACGACCATATTCCGATCATGATATTGCGCGCAATTAACCCGGATAAATGGATGTCCGTTTCGCTTGCTTAACAGATACACTGAATTGGCAAAGAGTTCTTTCCCTACACCACTCTCACCGGTAATTAATACGGGATTATCCAGCAACGAAAAATTAACCATTCGTTGCAATGCCTCATTAAATTTTTTGTCTTCACCAATTAAGGTGATTGCCCCATTCTCTCCCCAAATTTTTGTTGATAGCAAGTTAATTCTTATAGAAATCTCATTCGTCAAATAACATCTCATAAGTGCATTCCTTATCCCTTCAAGTATAAAATTCCTATATATGAAATTTCCTTATTTATGTACTCCTTCAGGATCGCTGAAACTGAACATGAGACAACGGAAACAGCCTGTCATTTTAATCTAATGGATGCTTTCCTCAAAATTGATTTGTTCTGGAAAAAAATATAAAAATATATATGGAATAATATTGTGGAATATAATGAAGAAATTATGGGTAGGCATCCTGCCCGACAATACATATCCATCATGGATAAGTTGCGATGAGAGCTTCAAGAAAATACAAATATAGTTGTAAAATTATAACAGTAAATACTTTAATTGTCAAGTACTAATTATTCTGACAACTTGTATAAAATCAATGCAAAAGTTGTACCCAACGTTTTTCCCTGCAATTTCCTGCATAAATTCAGATTACGTCGGAAGTAAATACCCTATTCCAAACTCATATATGGAGCCATAGCTCTATAACAACATGTGGAAATTAAAAAAAGATAAGCTATTGTGCATCGTTTATACAAAATGAAACGATTACGACTCTATATTAGAAGTATAGCCTAAGCCGTATTTTTTAATTTTATAAAATATCCACCACAACCATGGTTAAATCGTCCTCAAAGCCTTTCATTTTGTTTGACCAGTTTCCGAGATAGTCAAACAACTGGTCAACAAAATCTTGTGCATTCAGTTCTTGCTTTTGCCGAATAAAGTTTATGAATTCTTTATCTTCAAAGAATTCGTCTTCATTTTTCCGGCATTCAGGTATACCGTCGGTATAAATCAGAATTCGATCTCCGTGCCAAAGTTTTATACTCTCCATTGGACAAACCGCATTTTGTAAAAAACCAAGTATCATTCCCTTGGGTTTCACTTCCAATAATTTCTGCTCCTTTTTTCTCCAAATTAAAAGGGGAGCATGGCCGGCGTCAGCATGGTATAATCGATTGTTGGTTGGATCAATATATGAATATGAAGCAGTTACAAAATGCTGCTCGAATTTTCCGCAGAGTGCTTCGTTCATGTTCGAAAGCAACTTGTCGGGATGGGAAGCATGCTTCTTTTCCGATGAAAAGGCAATCTTAACCATCGCCCCGATGATGGCTGCCGGAATTCCATGCCCGGAGACATCTGCCATCAGTACGCCCAGCTTATCGTTATCCAGTAGATGGAAGTCATAATAATCCCCACCAACAGCCTCCATCGGTAAATAGCGGGCATAAACATCTAACCCTGGCAAACTTGGAATTTTTTGCGGTAGTATACTTTCCTGTATTCGTCGGGCAACACTTAATTCCTGTTGAATTGCCTGCAATTCATCATGGTGTTCTACCGCTCGTTTCAGGTTCAGAAGGGTATCAACACGAGTTAAAAGTTCTTCCTTATCGAATGGTTTGGGTAAATAATCATTCGCCCCGCTTTCCAGGCCCGCTACTAAATCTTCAATCCGTCCTTTAGCTGTCAGCATCAGAACCGGGAGTTCATACAATTCAAACTCCTTTCGAAGTATCCGACACACCTCATAACCGGACATCTTTGGCATCATCACGTCCAGCAAAACCAAATCCGGTACAATACCCTGTTTATGGATAATCTCCAACGCCTCAATGCCATTGTTAGCTGATATAACCGAAAAATCCTTTAATGATAAGAAATTGTGCAAAACCTGACGATTAACCTCTTCATCATCCACAACCAGGATGGTGAACTCACCATTACTGATCTGTGGTATTTCAGTGCTGCTTTGAGTAGAAACCGGCTCTGGAAAAGTTTCAGTTGATGGAGGAGAATCGTCTAAAGCAATCATTGTTCGCTCCTCAACAGATTCTTCATCAGCCTTATACAACGGCAGGGTAAATGTAAAAGTAGCTCCTTTCCCCGGCTCTGATTCAACTCGAATGCTTCCCCCGTGTAATTGCACCAAATTCCTGGTAATCGAAAGCCCCAATCCAGTGCCGCCGACTTCACGGGAGATTGACCCATCCACCTGTTCAAAAGACTTAAAAATATCATCAAACTTATCTTTGGGTATTCCGATACCCGTATCTGCCACAGAAACTTCTATCAAGTTTTCTTTTTTCAATGCCGATACGGTGACGCTCCCTTCCTCAGTAAATTTAATGGCATTGCCGATGAGATTCTGCATGATTTGCTGAAGTCTGTTTTCATCCCCCAGCGCCAAGGGAAAATTGTCAGGAATGGTATTTCTTAATTCTATTGATTTACCATTGAGAAGAGGGGTTGAAATAGCAAACACTACTTCCGTAATTTGCCGTAAATCTACCGGTTTCTTTTGAAGTACAATATCTTTGTTTTTTAATCTTGAAAAATCAAGTATATCATTTATTAAATTCATCAGCCGCCTGCCACTTGCCAGGACAAGTCTCAAGTTTTGTTTTTGAAGCTCCCGGAGTTTACCGGCGGCCCCATCTAACATGGATTCCGTTATCCCAATAATGCCGTTTAACGGGGTTCGAAGTTCATGGGACGTGTTCGCTAAGAATTCATCTTTTAATTGATCAAGACGTTGGAGGTGGTCCACAATTTGCTGCTGCTGTTTAATTTTCTCTGCCTGAGCCTTTGTCTTCCAATGAACATAGCCCAGAAAGGCCCCAACAATTGATACAACATACAACATATAAGCCCACCAGGTTTTCCAGGGAGGCGGATCGATTACTATTTCGATTGAGGCACCGCTTGTGTTCCAGCGACTGTCATTATTCGATCCCTGTACATGGAACCGATAAGTACCACCGTCCAAGTTCGTGTAACTTGCATACCGTCTTGAATTGCTGACAATCCAATTGTCGTCAAATCCCTCAAGACGATATCGATAGCGGTTTTTTCCCGGATTAGTGAAATCTAATGCGGAAAATTCGAAAGAGAAAAAGTCATCTTTATAAGATAAATGTATTTTCCCAAGATCATAAACCGGTTTATTGAATTTGATAATTTTATCAAATTTCCGAAACGTTGTGATCTGCACTTGTGGAATATGTGTGTTAGTGGGCATGGAGCGCGGATTAAAAAAACTCAATCCATATACCCCACCAAAAAATAGAACGTCGTTTTGCATTCGAAAATAAGCTCCCTGGTTAAATTCGTTTCCCTGAAGACCATCCGTTACATCATAATTTGTGAATGTTTCGTTAATCGGGTTAAATTTAGAGAGTCCTCTATTTGTGCTCAACCATAAGTTGCCATCATCATCTTCAAGAATGCCATAAATGACATTATTGGAAAGTCCTTGTTCAACTGTAAATCGAGTAAAGGTCTTACTTTCATAGTTAAATCTATTCAATCCCACTTCTGTGCCGACCCATAAAAAGTGTTTGCCGTTTACCGGTTTCTGGTTCTCATAAATTACAAATACAAGGTTATTGCTCAAACTTGTAGAATCACCAAATTTATGGTGATAACCGATAAAACGATTTTGTTCCTCCAGAAAACGATATAAACCATCTTCCGTTCCTAGCCACAATGTTTTCTCACGATCTTCAAAAATCACGTTAACCGTAGCTCTTTTTAGCGCATTCTGTTCCATTTGAGCTGTAGTTGGAGGGGGATATCGGATAAAATGATTCATTTTCCGATCAAAGAGATATAAACCATTTCCGGAGACTCCAACCCAGAGCCTCCCTCTCTGATCTTCAAATAGTTTTAGAATGCGGTTACTTCCAAGGCTGTGGGGATCATCCGGATTATGGTGATAACGGGAAATCCATTGCTGTTCAGGGTGAAACCGAAACAATCCATTTTCTGTTCCAATCCACAATTCTTTGTAACGGTCTTCTAATATGGTGAACACAGCATTATTATGAAAACTGACTCCCTTCAATGGGTCATCTTGGAGATGGGTAAATGTATATAAATCAGCTTGTCGGTCGTGAGAAAAGGTCGCTTTATACAATCCATTCGCTCCCCCGATCCAAAAGATTCCGCGAGAATCTTGACAAATAGCAGAAATGCTCCCTAACATGAGCTTATTCCCCTTTTGCGGTAAATAGGTCAGTCGGGAGAATTTAAATCGCGTAGGGCTATATTTATTCAGACCCTTCATGGTACCAACCCATACGACACCACCATTGTCCTCAAAAAGGGACAAGACGATATCATTACTCAGGCTAAAAGGATCCCCTGGATCATGCTGAAGAAAAATCAGTTTTTGTTCACTTGAAATAGCCGGGTGGGCGGGAGGGTAAGAAATGAAAAGCCCTTCACTAGTACCAATCCAGAGTCGATGAAATTGATCTTCATGAATGGTTACAATGAAAGCGTTGGAAAGAGATTCAAACGAAGGATAAATGCTCTTTGCTAAGATAAATTTCCGGTCGACACGATCGAATAGATATAAACCCGCATTTGTACCCACCCAAAAGTTACCCCTACTGTCCTCTAATAAACAGGTCAAGAGACGAACTGTATCGTTAGGTAAAGATGATTTGGGAAAAGGGAAAACAGAAAAACTAAACTGTTGTGGGGCATTTGTAAAAGAAACCAACTTTTTGCGTTGTGTAGAATCGAACTTTACCAACCACCGGGTTGTTCCGATCCAAATATTTCGGGAACGGTCTTCATAAATAGAGTATATTTTGTCTGCCGGAAAGGGATGTACAGCCTTTTCAGATGTTCCAAATCGGAGAAAATGAAATTGGTTGGGATCCATTTTTAGGGTATCGCTAAAAACAGCAGGATCCAAGTAGAGAAAATTTAGCCCACTAAGTGTTCCAACCCAAACGCCCCCACCTGAATCCAACCGTAAGCTCAAAACCCGATCATGACTTAAACTATAAGGGATATTCGGATGATGAGTTAAACGAACCACTTTTTGATGATATTTATCTAATATACTTACTCCGCCCTGGGTGCCAATCCATAGATTTCCAAACTGATCCTCTGCTACACTTTTTATCCAATTATTGGAAATACTATTAATGGAATTAGGATTTTGTTTGTAATATGTAAACCGGTAGCCATCATAACAATTCAACCCCTCTTCAGTTCCAAACCACATAAATCCATGGCGGTCTTGCAAAATACAATTTATCCGACTTTGGGAGAGTCCATCTTCTACCATAATTCGTTCAAATGGAATTATATTATCCTGGCAGTAACCACCTTTTGGGGTAAGAAAGAAGATTATCGCAAACAACCATAAGGTGGGAAAAGTTGGTTTTCTGGCAAAAGAGGAAATATCTTTCATTGTTATTATCGGATATTAAACGAAATCCATCAAACTCAAGGTAAATAGGTAAATAGAAGTCAGGCTATACGTAACCTTATCGAAAATCTGATGTCTTCTCGGCATCTTGACTATTGCAGTATCACAAGTATTTTTTGTGGGGTATCCGGGAAAAAAGTTCAATTTTTCCCTAAGAACATCAACGAATCTACTTCATTATTCATGATCTTAAAAATGTTTGTAAATCCGGCAAGGGAAAAAATTTTATAAATGTTGTCTGACATCTCACAGAGTACCATGTCCCCTTGGTGTGACTTTACTTTTTTTATGGCGGTCAACAAAACCCTTAACCCGGCGCTACTAATGTAATCCACCGTTTTGAAATTTACAACAATTTTGTATTTACCGCCGGAAACAATTTCCTCCATTTTCTCTTCAAGTTGAAATGCATTCGATGCATCCACATGACCATTTAATTCAACTACCATAATCTGGTCATCTTCCCTGACATTCACCTTCATCTTTCTTCTCCCGTTAAATATATTTTACCAGAGTTAACACCTCATAACCATCTAACTCCTTAAAATGATAGTGAAGTTCATCCATTAGCTGTTTCATAAAATACACTCCAAGCCCGCCAACATCTCGCTCTTCCAAAGATTGATCTACTGTAGGGTCTTCCAATAATAACGGATCGAACGGCTGCCCGTAGTCTTTAATGGTAATGACAAAACTTTTTTGTGTTAATGTGCAAATAATATCGATTACCCCTTCCTGGTCATCCGGATAAGCATATTGGATGATATTGGTGCAAGCCTCGTCAACCGCCAAATGGACATCAAAAATCATATTCTCATCCAACTCCCAGGCAGCCATTGTATTTCGGATGAAGTCGCTGATGAGACTTAGATTTTCAAGCTTATTTGAAACGCTTAAAGATACCGGTTGATAAGACCTGCCCATAAAATTTACTTGGATTTTTAGTTTTACATTTGATTTTAAACCAGAAGACCTTATATGTTTTTTATGCCAATTGACGCTTTGCTAATTCCTGGAACGTCCCGGGGTGTTCCATCAATTCCTGAAACGTGCCTTGTTGAACGATTCGCCCCTCTTTTAAAACAATTATACGATCAGCATTAATAATTGTGCTCAGGCGATGGGCAATAACAATACGCGTGGCTTGTAAAGTATCCAGACTGGAGGTTACAATTTCCTGGGTACGATTATCTAAGGCACTGGTAGCTTCATCAAAAAAAATGATTCCGGGTTTGGCAACAATTGCCCGGGCGATTAGCAGCCTTTGCCGCTGCCCACCGGATATACCACCACCCCCTTCACTAATAACCGTATGCATACCCATGGGCATCTGTTTTATGTCATTTTCTATCCCTGCCATTCGGGCGGCTTCCCAGGCATCTTCTATGGTTAAGAGCGAGGAGCCGACAATATTTGTAAAGATGTCTCCCGGCAACAATTTCCCATTTTGTAAAACTACGCCGAATTGTTGTCGTAATGCCTGAATATCAAGATTCGCAAGATCCTGACCATCATAATAGATGGAACCGGATTCCGGCTCTTCAAATCCTAAAAGCAGGCGTAACAGAGTTGATTTGCCGGACCCGGAGGCCCCCACAATCGCAACAAACTCACCTGGATTAACATGAAAAGATATATCATCCAAAATTAAGGGACCATCGGACTCATAGCGGAAAGATAAGTGACTCACTTCAATCTCCCCGTTTAATTTTCCAGGGTATACCCGGTTAATACCCACCTCCGGTAAGGTTTCTAAAATTGGAGAAATCCTTTCAAAAAGCGGAATAACATTTAACACTGAAATTACTCCCTGGCTAAGCAGAATAGCGGAGCTAATAAATGCCGTATAGGCTGCGTTAAAGGCAAGAAATTGCCCGGTCGTCATCGGTTGCTGCCCGGACATTATCGCTTCTTGCATGAAATACAAAACACATAAAAAAATCGTTATTGACGAGAGAAGGGGAAATGCCGAATTGAAGACTTCCAGACCATTTTGGAACATTCGGGATTTAAACGCCATCTTTTTTTGCTCGGTAAACTCTTTCGCCCAAACACCAAACGCTTTGCCTTCGCTTCCGGAAATCCGAAGCTTGGATATACCAGTAATAAACTGTAATACCAAACCGGCTATTTTACCTTGTTTTTCTATTAATTTACGTTGGTAGATCAACTTTAAATACCCGGTAAAAATGGTTGCAAATACGGACAGGAATGTTAAACCGGTAGCCACCAACGCTAACTTCCAACTATAATAGAATAATAGTAAGAAGTTAAAAACCCCCAGGATTCCCCCCAGGATAGAATTTACTGTCACACTGGAAAGCAAGCGGCGAATGGCATTTATCCCATTGGCACGCACTGCCAGGTCCCCGGCTGAAAATTGCCGGAAAAAAGGAATGGGTAATGCTAGCAACCGATCCCAGACTGCCGACTGGGTTGAAAAATCCATTTTTGCTTCTATCCTTAACATTGCGATAGAACGTACAATAAAAAAAATCGCAGAAGCAATTGCTGCTGTTAAAAGTGCCAATGTTATATAAAACAACTGCCCCCGGTCTGCCCCGGGAATTATTGTATCAATAAGAATTCCAGTTGCAATGGGTACCAGTAAACCCAGTCCTCCCATTGCCAACCCCATAAATATTACCGTTTTTATATCTTTTTTTTGACGAAATAACGCAAACCGAAGTAAATCCTTGATTGACAGGCACCGATGTGGAAAGGGTCGATAAAAAAGATATCCGACTGGTGACAGGGTTTTTGCCACGTGGTTCGTTACAGATGTTCTTGTCTGATTAACCGGATCATAAATTACATAGTGCCCGGGGGAACGCGGGATTAAAGCAACTGGTTGCTGATCCTTTTCATAATATCCCAATAGCGGTCCATTGTCTACCCGCCACCAATCATCCTTAAGTAGAACCCGGCGAACACGAAAACCGGATGTTTTAGCTATTTCCGTTAATGGATTGGTTAAAATGGATTCATTTTCATCCTTTTTTGGTGGAGACTTTATAGAAATTCCTAATTCCCTGCCAACAATTTTACAGGCTTCCAATAAGGGATGTTCAAAATTCGTTTCGACCGTATAAATGTCTTCATCTTTGAGGATACTGGCTAAACTTCTCAGGGCATTTTCCCGGGTCAGGGCTTCCGTATCCACTTTCTGTTGCAAATGGTTGAACTCATCAACGGATATCAATCGGGTATTATAAAATTCGCAGGATAAAACCACCTCATAAAATGTATCTAATGTATCCCAAATATTGTTATGTTTCATCGCTTTGACAGTATCGAATACATCAAATTGAATACTGTCTATTGCCTGAATCCAGGTTTCCGGGGTAAGCGGAAAAATTTTGTTCTTATCCAAAAAAGATACTTCTTCCATCCCAATAAATAGCACTTTTCCGGTTGAATTACCAATCCAGATAACCCCTTTCCTGGAACGGGCTTTTTGATTGGGTTCCACCCCAGTTTTGTCGCCTGGTTCCAATAAAAAATCTACACGTGGATTAATATCCCGTGAGACCCCATACGAAACTCCCTTTACCCAGGAATCGATGCAGGCTGCAATGGAAGGTATGAATTCGGAATTTGTTAAAAGAGTACGGAGAAATGTTATCTTCATACGAATGAGACGAGTCCCATGGGTTCCCACGGCTAATAAACCCAACCCGGTTCCAATCTGTTGAAAGTCGCCTCCGAATAGCATCTGTCCCGGGAAGGCTGTAAAAAAGTGATGTCGTTGCCCTACGGGATTTCCATTTTTAATTTCTACCGAAAAAACCTCCACTTTCCCAGAACATATATACCATACATTCTCCGAATCCTCCAATAGAAAAGGAGAATTTCCCCCCACCGATTCGACAATCCCATTTTTTTCGAAAATTTGTTGTATCCGATTTGTTAAGTCACTCATAAACACCCCTCTATTGAGCATTGATCAAGTCAGTGTACATACCTTCCAGTTCTTTTAATTCCTCATGAGTCCCTCTTTGAACGACTTTTCCCTGGTCAAGCACAATAATTTCATCACAATCTTTGATTGTGCTAAGACGGTGCGCGATAATTAAACAGGTACATCCTCGCCTTCTTAAATGACTGTCGATTCGTTTTTCCGTAAGCGGATCTAGGGCGCTGGTGGCTTCATCCAAGATTACTATGGATGGATTGATAGCCAGTGCACGTGCAATTTCCAATCGTTGCCGTTGTCCACCGCTGTAATTCCTCCCCCCTTCTTCGATGATACTTTCATAGCCATGCGGGCGGGCGGCGATATCTTCATGAATACAGGCGTCTTTTGCTGCCCGTAAAATGTTAGATTCTGGAATATTATAATCCCATAACGTAAGATTGGAACGGACACTCCCTTCAAAAAGGAAAATATCCTGATCAACCATTGCCAAAGAATTATTTAAAATCGGGCGAGGAATTTCCGAAACCGGTATTCCATCCAACAGGATCTCACCTTCCCAGGGTTCATATAAACCAGCTACGATTTTGGCGATGGTCGATTTCCCGCTTCCGGTTCCGCCTACCAAGGCTACTCGGTCACCAGGATTTAACAACAGGTTAAAGTTCTCAATTAACGGTGGTTCTAAACGGCTATACCCAAAAGTTATATTACGTAATTCCAAGCTACCGGAAAGTTTTACAGTATGTTCAAAATCATGCGTGGCATTTTTTTCCTCCTCCCGAAATTGAGAATCTACCTGGTAGCGAAGCACATCATCCAGACGATTCATATCCCCCTCTACCTCCTGAAGTGTGCTGCCCAGGTTCACCATCATATTGATAGGGGTAATAAAACTTGCCATTAGCGTTTGAAAAGCGATTAAGCCCCCTATTGTCAAATATCCATCCATTACCCGTAAACCACCAATTGCCAAGATAGCCGCAGTATTAATAGCAGACAACATGGGAGGCACCGCTGACAATAAGTTGGTATAAAAATCCAATTGCTGTTGAGATGTTAACATTTTCGCTTGATAGCCGGACCAGCGAGAAAAAAAGTCTGTTTCACGACCGCTGGCTTTTAAAGACTCTATAATCTGAATCCCTGCCATCGAGGTGCCCATTAACTTCCCCCGTTCTTGCAAAAGGCGTTTATTTCCATCCTTTCGTTTTCGGGATACATACCGAAGTGCCCCTATGTTGAGTATCGCAAAAAAAATGCTTACCCCGGTTAAGAAAACATCATACTGGAACATTACAATGGCGTAAAATGCAATCATCAAACTATTGATCATTGTAGTTGACAATTCTCCCGACAGCAATTGTGCTACCCGATCATTAATTGCTACCCGACTTCCAATCTCGCCCCCAAACCGTTGCATAAAGAATTCCATCGGTAAGCGCAATACATGCCAAAAAAACTTGCTCGAAGTTTCCAAAGCCAATTTCGTCTCAAAGCGGAGCAAATAATATTTCTGTATACCGGTTAAAGCCGCCCGAATCAACGCTGTTATTCCCATACCAATTATCAGTGGCTTAACCCAGTCTTGCATTTGCTTCACCAAGATGTTATCTACAAAAACTTTTGTAAAAGTTGGGATTAACAAACCCGGTATCACTAAAAATAAGCCGGCGAAAATAACAAAGAATAAAGCAACTTCGGAACCAGAAAGACGCTTTCCTAAATTGGAAAACAAACCGGGTATTTCTTTGTTTTTAACAAAGTTGTCCCCGGGGCTGAAAGTTAGGACAATGCCGGTAAACGATTGATCAAATTCTTCATCGGAGACGACGCGAGGCCCGGTAGCCGGATCGTTTAAATAAACGATCCCATCCCCAAATCCTTCCAACACTAAAAAATGGTTAAAATTCCAATGAATAATAACCGGCAGTCGGAATCCAATTAATTCTTCCGGTTCTTTCTTAAATCCCTTTGCAATCAGTCCATATTCCCGAGCTGCTTTCAACATATTACTGGCTTTACTGCCATCACGAGAAACCCCACAGGCAATCCGTAATTCCTCAAGGGGCACCATTCGACCCCAATACCCTAAAACGATACCAAGTGCTGCAGCCCCACATTCGACAGCTTCCATCTGTAACACTGTTGGGGTTCGCACTCGTTTTTTCCGAAAGACAGAAGTCGTTTCCCACAATTTCCGGAGAATTACATTCAGGAATTTTATCCATTTCTTTCGTTCTTTTAAAGAAGAGTGCGATGGCTTAGAATCTGCTGTGGAGCTCTTTCGGAGATATTTCATTTATAATTCCTCAATAGCTAACTATTGCTTAAATCCCCGTATATTCTTTAATTAATGGGATAACCATACTAATAGGTTTCTGCTCTCGCACGATAATCGAGCTATTACAAATTGTGCCACTATATATTTTTCCGGGCGGTCCTTTTGATGACCACTTGTAACCACTTTCAGAGTTTGGATCTCGTACTAATTCGGCATGTACTTCAAACGGGGCCCCCTCTTTTGCCCATTCTGCTACCAATTGCTTGTTTTTTAGCACCTTCATCATACCTTGTGGGGTAGACGGAAACTCGGCGACTTGAATTACTTTACCTAAAATAAACCCAAACTCTTGACGTTTAACGGTGCTGGGCTCAATCTGAATTTGCATTCCGGGCTGTATTTTTTTTCCTTCTCCCGGGGATACAAAAACGACCGCCTCCAGGTTTTCACTTTTATCACCGTTCAATTCTATCCGGAGAATGGGATATCCTATATTTACCACGTTGCCTTCATCCGCAAGCACTTCTAGTATCCTTCCGGAATAAGGACTGACTACTTTAGAAGATAACTCTAACTCTCTCTCCAATTGTCTTAAGGATCTTTCCGCCTCGTTTATTTGTATTTGCCCATTTAACATTTCTTGTTGGGTTCGATTTTTTTCAGCGAGTCTTTTAATACTGATTTGATTTAATTCATTTCGGATTCGTTCTATTTCCTCTTTTGTTGAATAATAGGATTGCTTGGTATTAAGCAATGTCTGTCTGGTGATGAGCCCTTGTGCCAACAATTTTTCCTGTACAGTGATTTTCTCCGTCAACCATTTTAATCTTTCTTGAGAGACCTGAATTGAAAATTTTAAATTTACACTTTGCTTTTTTCGAAACTCTTCATTGAGTTTCATTTCTTTTTGAGTAAAGTGTTTTTTCTCTTCAAATTGAGTTTTTAACTCATCCAACCGTGCCCGGGCTTTGTTGATTTCTTCGATTAACTTAGGCTGAGCAATTCTGGCGACAACCTGGTCTTCTTCTACATAATCTCCTTCATTAACAGATAGTTCAACTAATTGACCGGAGGCTAAAGGAACAATGTCATATATTCCCCCTTTTTTAACAAGAATTCCCTGCCCTTGTACTTTTGTTGGGATACTGCCTAAAATACTCCACACAACCGTTATTAGAATGATACTGCCTATGGCAAACAAGGACAACCACCCTTTAGGGGTTGTTACTTGCATCAGCATATCTAGCTGTTCAGGAGAAGATAATTTTTCCAATGCCGCTTTCCGATATAAACGATGCTGCATAATTCGAACCCCTTATTTATTATCAGGAATAGTAATTAAATTTTTCTGTTGAATGGAGATTTCTCCTCCTCTAATAGTTAGCAAGGTCCCGGTCTGAAATCTTACATTGGCAATTGCATTTGCATAGTTCAATTGAGCAGAAGTCATATTTAATAATGCATTTGTTAATCTGTCCTCTGTAAAAAGCAATTCGATAATTGTAGAAAGTCCCTGTTGTAATTTTTGCTCCTCGTTTCGTACTGCGGTACGATAGAGGGTGATTGCTTCTTGCGATTTCGTTAATTGATGAGCACTTTGTTTTAAATCATTAATTGCTACCATAACTTCTGAGCGGATTGTACGTGACAAATCTTTTGAACGAATTACACTTTGTTGATATTGGGCATTCTGCTGTAATGCCGCTCCATAGAATGATTTGGTTGGTAAGGTAAATTTCAAAATGGTAGAAATATTAGCCCCTGTCCTATTTGTGCTAAATGCTGTAAAAAGCTGATCAGGATTTTTTCCCTCATCCAACCCGGTATAGCCCAATTTAAAATCCAAATCAATCTGCGGGTGGGTGTTTGATATTGCAGCCTCCCATAAAACCTGAGTTGATTTCTGGGTGTTCTTTGAAGCCAGAAAATCAGCCCGGTTTTGTAACGCCTTTTTTATTAAAATTTCTGTGCCGATTGAATCAATTGTATTCTCGATCTGTGGAAAATTGTCTAACGGAAATTGAATTTTAAGGATATCGTCCAGGGTAAGCCCCATCACCAGACCTAAATTCTGCCGTGCTTTATAAAGTGTTTGTTCAGCAACAATCCGTGAAGCCGTTTTATCCGCCAGGTTTGCAAGTGGTTGTTGAAGTTCTGCCTGGGGACGTTCACCGGCATCTACCAAAATTCGAGTTTCATTAACCAACTCCCTGGAACGTTTTTCCGATTCTTTAAGAATCTCAAGTTGTTTGGTAGCCGCAACATAATTCCAATATGCTCGGACCGTGTTATACACAATCTGTGATGTTGTATGATACCGATTTAAAACACTATTTTCATAGTTATATCTTGCTGCAGTTTCACTGGCAGTAACAACTTTTTGTCCCCTTCCTTTTAACAGTGGTATTTGAACCAAAAAATTAATTCCTCCATAATTTGGAGTCGTGCTGTTCCGAAACTGATCCGTTACACGATTCATCTGTATAGTTGTACTTAATCCAATACCCGAACGGAGAAGTTTTGTGAGATTCAAGGAATAATTAGTTTGATCAGTTATTAATTCATTAATACCATTAACTCTCTCTGTTCGTAACAAAGGAGTTCTCTCCCTCCCCATTACAAAACTTGAGGTTAATTGCAATTCAAACACTCCGGAAGCTCTTTGTAAAGATGCTTCTTGAAAAACAACCTGTTCAGCTGCTAATAATATAGAAGGATTTTTGTTAAGACTTATCTCTACAGCTTCAGCTAACCCAATACCAGGGCTTAGTGATGATTGAGCGTTAATAATAGCAGAAGCCAAATAAAAACACATAACGAGTATTGAGCTTAAAGACTTATCAAAAATTATCCCCGATTTTTTATTCTCATAACACAACATGGCATGCACCTTAATAGCTTGGTCCGGTTTTAGTTGATGTATTAGAATGCCTACCACAGTCATCTGTTAAAGAACTGTTGTTTGCAGCAGATAGACACAGATGCATCTTAACTACACCAATCCCACTTTTTTTAAACAAAATATGTACCTAAAATTGAATCCAGAAAATTACTTACCTAATGTATTTGAAAAACAAGGTATTGGTAAAAAAGCATACTATTGGAAGGATAGGGTAGATAGAGTTGCGGCTCTTTTAATAGAGAGATTTTTCTATTCCGGGTAAAAATGCGCGAAAAGTAAATTGAGTCACTTCAAGCTAAGAACATTATGGCAGGAGATACTTCTTTAGCTATATTTATCTTTGAGTAAAAAGAGTATGTAGGGAATGGTGAAATATTTTTTTTAAATTTTTTTAAGATCTCATTTATTCAACCGCCAATTCCACTATCCTCTCTACCAACTCGTTAAAAGAAATCCCCACCGCTTTGGCAGCTTTGGGCACCAGGCTGGTGGGTGTCATGCCCGGCAGGGTATTCACTTCCAGGCAAAAAAACTGGTGGTCATCCCGGAGCCGTAAATCGACCCGGCCATAACCCCGGCATCCGAGGGCATGAAATGCTAAAATTGAAGCCTTTTGAATAGACTCGCTGACCCGGGGAGGCAGCTTCGCCGGCACTTCATAATCCGTTTTCCCACTCTGGTATTTGGCTTCATAATCATACAAACCGCTTTGGGGAATAATCTCAATTACTGGTAACGGCTGGTTGCCTAATATTGCCACGGTTATCTCATGCCCCGGGATATATTGTTCAACAATTGCGGTTTGACTGTATTGAAATGCTTTTTCCAGCGCCGGGAGAAGTGCCGCCAGATCACTAATGATAGTCAATCCCACCGTGGAGCCTTGTTGATTCGGTTTTACAACCAGAGGCAGTCCCAGCAGTTCGATCTTGCCGGTATCGACCTCTTCTGTGGAGGATAGGGTTATCCAATCCGCAGTGGGAATATTACCCGCCCGGAACAGAATTTTGGAAAGATGCTTATTCATCCCCAGGGCGCTTGCCAACGGACCACTGCCGGTATACGGAATGCCCGCCATCTCCAGCAATGCCGATAGGCGACCATCTTCTCCATATCCCCCATGCAACGCATTGAAAACCACATCCACACCTTCTTCTAACAGGTAATCAATCGTTTTGAAAATATTCCGATCGAGGAGTTGCCTTTGAGACTCAATATCCGAAGGTTCCACACGTATCACTCCGGAATCATCCATGATACGAAAATCAATTGATCGGTTCCCATACGCGCAATCAATGGCTTGAACCGTATGCCCATTTTCCTCCAAAGCCCTTGCGATTGCAATACCGGTTACAATGGAGACATCTCGTTCGGCGGAAGTGCCGCCTAATAAAACCACAATTCTCATAAAACTTTGCCCTTTCGTTTGGTATACTGCCCTGCCCATATCACCACTTCGGAACACCCCGGAGGGTCCCTGCTCTCTGGAAGTCCCTATCATAGAAGGGAGATTTCATTCCAAGAGAGACGATGATGCCGTTGAGAAAGTGATGAATCACCCGGTTTTAATGAACATGTTAACTAAAAAAAATAGGAAACGTGACATTCAGTACAGGCCGAATTGACAAATATCCGTAATTTTCATTCTGGTAATAAGACAGGTTTCCTTTGAAATTCGGCACTTTATTCCATAACACCTTCAATTATACATATTTCTTCTCTTATTTTTTTTAAAATTCTTTTTTTTTTTCAAAATTTATTGTAAAATGGAAACTAAAAAAATTACGAAATCTCTCTCTTGTTCTTCTACATCATTTGTTTTTTCATTTTCCGTTCGTTAATCTGAATTGTTCTCTGCCGGAGTACCATGAATACAGAGGCCAATGTAGCTGAAAAACATAATCATTCAGGTTTCAGGTCAAAAATTTCCGAACAATAGTTAGCAGATATGAAATTTTCAATTGTTCTTACCTTGAGATTCAACCGGGTCCCCTGAGCTGCAAACTCACTATCTGAATAATATTTACTCTAAAATTTAAGGAAAACATACAGATAATCCTTGTTACAATATCAATAAAATATAACATCCCAACGAAATCGAGTGGCTACTTCTTCGACAGAAATGCCAGCGGAATTAATTCACTTCAAGGTTTTCGAGCTTAATTTTGCAACTATTTAATGTTTTTCAATTAATGATATCGATGACTTTTCCTAATTCCTTACTCACGCTATCAATTATTTCTTCCGGGTATTTTTATGATAAAAATATTACCCACAAACAATTAACCCTACATTATTCACCAAAACAAAAGGAGCACCCATGAACAGGATCATGGTATGGATGATGACGTGTGCCATGTTGTTTGTTCTGGCAGGCACTGCCTTTGCCCAGGACAAAGAGCAAGTGGACACACGGCGATGGAGCATCTTTTACTGGCAGAAGATGGCTGAGAAAGGTCTGGTAGAGGTTGCCAAAGCAACCCCGGTTCCGGCAGCTATCAATACCGGCAGTAAAATTGATGCCCTCACAGTACTCATTGACGACTCGCCCGACGTACCGGTTGTCAATGCCACGGATCTCACCCAGAGTGAGACTTCCATTTTCGTTAATCCGCTGGATAACAACAAAGTGTTAAATTCCAACAACTCCACCAATTTTCCGGTATCGGTGTTGTATGGAACCAGCGGGTATTTTACGACCGATGGCGGCGCCACCTGGGGTGGGTCTTTCCAGGGAACCGGCGGATCCAATTTTGGTGACCCGGCAACTGCCATCAATTTAAACGGCACTTACTTCACGAACTTTATCAGTTTAACCGGCGGGCAGGGTGCCGCGCGCTCCACAGATGAAGGTAACACCTGGCAGGCATTCACTGTTGCCACCAGCTCCGGCACCGACAAAAACCACATGTGGGTGGATAACAGCCCCACCAGCCCCTTTGCCGGAAACCTGTATGTGGCATATACGGATTTTAATGATCCCGGTGCGAACATTTTTGTCACCCGTTCTACCGACGATGCCGCTACCTGGTCTTCTCCCCAGAACATCAGTTCGGCAATTGCTGCCGGAAGCCACAACCAGGGCGTGAATGTGCAAACCGGACCCAATGGGGAAGTGTATGCCACCTGGGCAGTTTACGATGCCTTTCCCGCCGATGAAGACGCCATCGGGTTTGCCAAATCTACCGACGGCGGCGTTACCTGGAATACCGCTTCCCGCATCATCACCAACATTCGGGGAATTCGCAATACCGGTACTTCCAAAAACCAGCGGGTAAATTCCTTTCCCTCGATGGCAGTGGATATCTCCGGCGGCGCTCATAACGGTTGGATTTATATTGTCTGGGCAAACGTGGGGGTTCCCGGTGTCAATCAAGGACCCGACATTGATGTTTACATGATTCGCTCCACTGACGGCGGCGCTACCTGGTCTACACCCGTTCGGGTGAACCAGGACCCCACCGGGCAGGGCAAACAACACTACTTCCCCTGGATTACCTGCGACCCGGAAACCGGTGCTTTAAGCGTTATCTTCTACGATGACCGCAACGTTACCGCAACCCAGGCAGAAGTCTTTGTCGCCAACTCGGTTGATGGCGGGAGCACCTGGGAAGATTTTAAAGTTAGCGACGTGGCGTTTACCCCCTCCCCCATCCCCGGTTTAGCCAATGGTTATTTCGGAGATTATATCGGCATTTCCGCCAGGGGCAGCAAAGTCTACCCGGTCTGGACAGACAACCGCACCGGTAACGCACTGGCATACGTATCTCCCTTTGTGCTGGCAGACCCATTAGACCCCAATCCTCCGGCGAATGTAACCGCCTATTCGGATTTTACCACTCCCACATCGATGCTGCTGACCTGGGATGATCCGACCACGCTAGTGGATGGCACTCCCATTGCACCAGGCGACTTTACCATTGAGATTGAACGAGACGGGGTACCTTTAGCTTCGGTTCCAGGCGGCACCGGTACCTATACCGATATGGGTTTAACCGACGGTCAATTGTATCAGTATAATCTGTTCACCAAACTTATTATTAATGACAGCACCAGCACCGTGGTGTCCAAATCCTGGTATGCTGGCGGGTCTCCCACCCCGGCACCTCCGGAAAGCTTGGTCTGTGTGGCACCGGATACCCAGAGTGCTATGCTTACCTGGATGGACCCCACCACCCAGGATGACGGCACCCCGTTAGACGACCTGGATTCCATCCGGGTTTATCGGGATGGTGTGCATATCGCCAGTGTGGCGCCCGGTGTGGGCACTTACACCGACTTTCCTCCTCCCGGGTTTATTTACACCTACCAACTGACCGCGATTGACAATGAAAGCCCGGTACACGAGAGTGCGTTCAGCAACTCTTCCCAGTGCTTTGTCGGTTCCACCCCCAATTTCCTGGTGTGGGTACCCCCGGATGTTGCCGGCGCCAGTGCCCAGAGTGGCGACAGCCTGTTTGCCGCATTGGTTGCCAATGGCGAGAGCGCATTTTTAACCAATGACCTCTACGAATTCGGTACCGACCTGAGCATCTATGAAGGTATTTTTGTGGTACTGGGTGTCTTTTCCAATAATCATGTCTTAGTTGATCCGGAAGGCACTGACCTGCAAAACTACCTGGCGAATGGCGGCAGAATTTATGTAGAAGGCGCCGACTGCTTTAACTTTGACCCGGATGTGGGCGGCTTCGATATTCGCCCCTGGTTTGACCTGCTTGACGGCCCCGATGGCAGCGCCGATGTCTTTGGCGTATTGGGCATCAATGACCTCTCCGGGTTCGCTTTCCCCTACCAGGGCGACAATAGCTTTATGGATGAACTCCAGCCCGTCACCTCCACTCCCATCTGGCAGAACGATCAGAATAGCGATATCAGCGGCGTGTTCTTTGTCGGCTATGCCGGCGGCAATGGTCGTTCGATTGGGGTGGTGCCCTCCTTTGGCGGCTTGGTAGATAACAATAACCCCTTGAGCCCGATAAAACGGGAAGTGAAACCCACTCCGATTCGGAAGGAATTTACCGATACCTATCGAGCTCGCCCGGTGCGGCAGGAAAATCGTAATTTTGTTAAAAAAGCCGCTTATTACCCGGAATTAAAGAAAAAACGTCAGGAAGCCAGTAAGTATTATCAATACACGGCAGCCGGTGTCAAAATAACCGCTAACACTAAGGTAGATTTGATGGCGGCATATCTGGGCTTATTCCGCAATACCGGAGCCCCGGCAATCGGTTTAAGCCAAACCGCATTCGTGGACACCCTGTTGGTAAATGAAACCCGTGTGAATACCTTAACCATTACCAATGTGGGCGGTTCTCTGGCGGGCGATCTGACCTTCTTTATTTCTGAAAATCCTGACGTTAGCTGGCTGGATGTTTCGCCATTGGCAGGAACCCTTGCCGGAAATCAATCCCAGGATATCAGCCTGACACTGGATGCCACCGGTTTACCGTCAGGTTCATACTCAACCATGTTGGATATCACCAGCAATGATACCGCCAATCCGGTAGTGCATGTGTCGGTAGATTTGGTGGTGAATAGCGCCCCGATTATCGGCTTCTTCCCGGATTCGCTTTCTTTCACCATGGATCCGGATCAGGTCGATTCAATGGTGATGACCATTACCAATACCGGCGCCGGACCGTTGGATTTTCTATTAGATGATGAAGATGTCATCGGTGCACGGATTTTGCGGGTCAAACATCCCAAACAACCCACTTACAGCATCGATACCCCCAAAGATTACAAAGACACCCGCCCGGGACGCAGTCCTGCTTTGGGTGCCGGCGGACCGGACCTTTTTGGTCATAAATGGATCGATAGCGACGAACCCGGTGGCCCCGTCTTTAATTGGATCGATATTACTGCAATGGGTACCCCGGTTACTTTAGGCGATGACGATGGGATTCAGGTGCCGCTACCGTTTACTTTTAATTTCTACGGCACCGATTATACGGATATTGCTATCGGGTCGAATGGCTACCTGACCTTCGGAAGCGACTGGACTGACTTTTCCAACGATCCCATTCCTGATCCGAACGACCCGAATGATATTATTGCCCCATTCTGGGATGACCTGAATCCCGGCCTGGGCGGCACCATCCATTATTATTTTGATGCTGCTACCAACCAGTTCATCGTTCAGTACACCGATATTCAGCACTTCGGCGGGAGTGCCCCTTATACTTTTGAGGTTATCCTGAACTCCAATGGACAGATTCTCTTCCAGTACCTGTCGATGCAAGGAGACTTATTAAGCTCCACAGTGGGTATCGAAAACTTTGATGCCTCTGACGGTCTGGAAGTGGTGTTTAATGCCGCTTATCTGCATGATAACCTGGCGGTTCGGATAGCGGCTGATTCTCCGTGGTTAAGTGAAAATCCGATTGTCGGTACGGTACCGGCCGGTGGTAGCATGGATATTCAGGTTATCGCCAATACCACCGGGCTGCTGGGTGGTCCGTATGACGCAAATGTGTTAATCCACAGCAACGACCCGGTAACCCCCGATACCAGTATGCCGGTACACCTGTTTGTCACCGGTATTCCGGATATCGATGCTTCCACATCGATGCAATTCCCGGATTCGGTATTTGTGGGTGACAGCGTTACCCAGACTCTGACTATCAGCAATGTCGGTAACCTGGCACTGGATGTCACGGATATCACCTCCGACAACCCGGTATTCTCAGTATCACCCACGGCCTTTAGTGTACCGCCATTCGGCAGCCAGGACGTGGATGTTACCTTTACCCCGGATGTCGCCGGCACTCATACCGGAACGCTAAGCATCGTCAGTAATGATCCGGATGAAAATCCATTCAATGTCTCGGTTAGTGGTGGGAGCGTGAATCCACCGATTATCTCCGTGACGCCGGATTCGCTGACCGTTGGTGTTGCCCCGGGAGATTCAACTGACGTAACGCTAACGATTAGCAATATAGCCGCAACCGGTGCGGCAAACCTGGTGTGGTCTGCCAAAGTCTCAATGGGGCTTCCTCCGTTAACGGCTCCGAATCATGGCACGCCTGCCACGGAAGATTACCCGGTTGGCAGTTACGAACCTTCTTTTGGTCCTGCACCGCAGAATGGTCAGGCAACCGGTGAAGGTCCGGAGGCCTCACCGGCAACCTTCCCCGGACACGCCTGGTCCATCGAGGAAGCCAACGGCTTTATCACTTCCTTCGATTTAGCCGTGCCGGAAGTGCTGCCTAATTTGGCACCGGATCCTGCCGCAGGGTTCGATAATGCCGGTGATTTTGGCGTGGGCGACCAGTCCTTCTTCTACGTGCTGGATAATCTCAACAACTTTATGACGGTCGATACCAGCACCTTTGCCACCACCATGCTGGGCACACCGGCGCCTATTTCTGGCAGCCAGAGCTGGACCGGTATGGCAGTTGACCCAACAGACGGAACCATCTACGCCGTCAGTTGTGATATTGCCACCACAGATTTATACACCCTGGACCCGGGAACCGGTACCGCCTCACTGGTGGGGTCAGTCGGTTCGCCCTGTATTATTGCCATCGCCATCGACGGCAACGGCGATATGTGGGGATATGACATTGTCAATGACGACTTCCTGTCCATTGACAAGACCACCGGTGCCGGCACCTCTATCGGTCCGTTGGGCTTTGACGCCAACTTTGGTCAAGGGATGAGCTGGGATCCGGTCACGGATCAGGTCTTCCTGGCAGCCTTCAACAACGGCACCTTCCAGCCGGAATTGCGGGTGGCAGATTTGACCACCGGTAATACCACCTTCTTAGGTGTCTTAGGTCAAAATGATCCGGGAGGCTTAAACCAATTGGCATTCCTGGCAATTCCCGGTGGCGGTTCTCCTTTTATTACCCTGCTGCCGCCGACCTCCGGCACAATCGGTCCCGGCGACTCTCAGGTGCTAACCGCCAGGGTATTTGGCCTGGATGTACCAGACACTACTTACTTTGCTACGATCGAAATTTCTTCCAACGATCCGGCAACGGTGACAGTGCTGGTACCGGTCACGGTTGACGTATTGACCGGGATTACTCAGGTGCAAAACCTGGTACCGACCACCTTTGCCGTCACCCGGAACTATCCCAATCCTTTCAACCCGAGCACCACAATTAACTTCCAGATTCCCAAGAGCAGTGATGTGAGTCTGGTGATCTACAACGTGCTGGGTCAGAAAGTGCGTACTCTGGTGAACAAGAGCATGGAAACAGGCTACTACAAAGTCACCTGGGATGGTCACAATGATCAGGGTGCACAGGTTGCCAGTGGTATTTATATCTACCGGTTCAAGGCAGGCGATTATCAAAAAGATTATAAGATGATCTTGCTGAAATAATCTTGCCCGAACTGTGCAGTACGTTTCAACAAAAAGCCCCGACGGTTCCTGCCGTCGGGGCTTTTTGCTTTTTGGGGTGTGGGATGGATGATGTTCGTAAGGGGAGAAAGTTCGAATCCTTCACTCAGACATGTTGCCGGGTTTGCTTTGCTTCCCGGATGGTACTTGCCTGAACCACATGAAACCCCGGTGCCACAAATTTACGGTAAAAGGAAGCATACCGTTGGCGAATCTCATCCAGTTTTCTGTTTAATTCAGCCTGAGTGTCGGCACTGACAATAAACGAATTGTCGATATCGGCAATGGCAAAAAATTTTTTCATGACGGTCCTCCTTCTGCATCTTAACCATCTCTTTTGTGCCATTCCCGGGAGTGTTTACTTTCTGTTGAGCACCTTCCCGGGAAAAATCAGGCAAGTTTTTGTTTTAAATAGTGATATCGCTTTAGTTCCGAAG
This sequence comes from uncultured Calditrichaceae bacterium, assembly GCA_964471235.1. GTDB lineage: Bacteria > Calditrichota > Calditrichia > RBG-13-44-9 > J075 > CAYYGL01. Next base: position 12,255 of record CAYYGL010000006.1, on the reverse strand, counting down.
GGCTTAAAGAAAGAACAAATGCCAATTCACGGGTAGTATATACGGGGCAATTAAGTGATTTCTGTTGATGGGCAACATCTTCCGAGTTGACAAAATAAAGCTCGCTGTCTAATGCTTTACTGTAAACCCGTACGCTCTCCCGCTCTCCCTGGAGCAATTCATAAAGCTGAACCAGCAAATCCGGGGAAAAAGATTTTGATTTTTTCACCCGTTTGAGTCTCTTCAGGGCGGGTCGGATTGCCATGGTTTCCATCATATTCTCCTATCTGCTTTATGTGATATACATAAGTTCACCTATATGATACGACATGAAAATCAATTTGTCAAGTGTTTTTTGATAAAAATCTATACTTTTGTTCACCTGTTTGAAACAAGGATAGCAAATCACCACACAGGTTTACTGAACATGATGGTGGGTTAACAGGCCGAGATACTACCTCATCAGAAGAGGTGATAAAAAGCGAGGAGAATGGAAGGTGCCCAACTGTGCCTGACACAGCTGTGGAATGCAAAAACTTCCCTAATATTTGTGCTGACGAAAGTTCACCAGGTAAGAACGCAATTCTTTAGGCTGGATGGGTTTTGTTAAATAACCATCCATACCGGCGGAGAGACATTTTTCTTTATAACCTTTGAGAGCGTGAGCCGTCAACGCAATAATCGGGATATGATTACCTCGTTCTGTTTCCAGTTGCCGAATTTTACGAGTGGCATCAAACCCATCCATGACCGGCATCTGAACATCCATTAAGATCAAATCATATTCATTTTTCTGAAATTTATTCACAGCAACCTCTCCATTATCAGCCACATCTACCTCAATGTCCATTTTCTTCAGAATCCGCAACATTAACAATTGATTTACTTTATTGTCTTCCACCAACAAAATCCGCAAGGTATGGTTCTCTTTCCGGGCAACTCCCCCACTTTTTGCTTGTTTTGTTGCGTGGGGATCACGGTTGTTATTTTTTTTCGATATTTCTGATTTATTTTTATTCCTGCCGCTGTCCTTCACTTCGTTTCGATGAAGGGAGCTATCATCTCCGGTATCTGGGGTTAAGTGGTGAAGTTCTTTATTTAACTTAAACACAATTGTAAAATGAAATGCGCTGCCCGGTCCCGATTGAGCGTTGTTTCCGGTTCCGTTAGTTTGCCGTTCAGAAGATGTATTATCCTGAACCGGGCTTTCTACCCAAATTTCTCCGGACATCAACTTCACCAATCGTTTGCTAATACTTAATCCCAGGCCGGTACCGCCAAACTGTCGGGTCGTGGAAGAGTCCGCCTGGGAAAACGGTTCAAAAATCGTTTGTTGTTTATCAAAAGGGATGCCAATTCCGCTATCGCTCACCACAAAATGGAGACAAATCTGGTTTTGTCTCACCCATTCTTTGTTTATCACCAACCGAATTTCTCCATAGGTCGTAAATTTTATGGCATTTCCCAGAAGATTCACTAAAATCTGTCGCAAACGAACCGGGTCGCCAATTAAATTGTCCGGAATATTCTCATCAATTTGAAGATGAATGGTTAATCCTTTTTCTTTCGCTTTAAAATGCATCGATTCAACTACTGCTTTAACCCGCTTTCGAAGAGAGAATAAAACTTCATCAATCATAATCATCCCGGCTTCCACTTTGGAAAAATCCAGAATATCATTAACAATATTCAATAAGGATTCGGCAGAATACTTCACCATGCGGGCAAATTCTTCCTGATCGGAACTGAGCGGGGTTTCCAATAATAAATCCGTCATCCCGATGATGCCATTCATTGGGGTACGGATTTCGTGGCTCATATTGGCTAAAAATTCACTTTTTGCCCGGGTAGCTGTTTCTGCTTTTTCCTTCGCTTTCTCCAGTTCATGCACGGTATGAGTTAATTGAGAAGCCTGTTCCTCCAATACGATTTTGGATGATAGCAAATCATAAGTGAATTTCTCCAGATCTTTCTGAACCTTTTTGTAGCGGGTATGATCCCGTAGAAAAATCAACACTTTATCTCCAGAGAATTTTTTTAGCCGGGCTTCGAATGAAAACAGCTCTTTTGCCACCGGGATATCTAAGGAAATGTATTGAATGGTGTCGGTGTTAACCGCTTCTTCAAGCGCATTCTCCATTGTTTGGTTAATCTTTTTAGGGAAAACTTCCGCAATCAATTTACCGGTGAGATCCGATTCCCGGAAAAGGGGCTTGTTTGAGCCGGGTAAATGATATTCCAGTATTCTGCCGTTGGTATCAGTGATGAGAATAATATCCGGTAATGTTTGTGTCAGTGCCTGATACTTGGCTGCATTTAAATCGCCGGATTGAGAGAAGAAAGAGTCCGGAGCAGGTTGAGAAGGCATTGTGGGTTGATCAGCAACGGAATCAGCAACTTGTGAATGGTGAGACAGGCGAAGTGCCCGGTTTTCTTCCAGCAACTTCCGTACTTTCTGTTTCAAAAAGCGGTTTTCTTTCTCATACCGTTGATAAGCTGTACTGATTTGTTCATATAAAGTTTGAAGGGCTTTTTGAGAGGGGTTTAATACAAATTTTAATCGTTTTAATTGCTTTTTTAATAATCGATGCATCTACCCAACTTCCCTCCCCAGGAATGAGTTCAGCAATGAAATGAATTTTCACAATACACCACAAAATCGATCCTGGATACTCCGGCCCCTCCGTTAGAAGCATGGTTGTCTGAGCCGGATCATTTTCCTGTCTCCCTGTATGGTATCCGCTCTAATTTACTTCAATAGAACAGTAGAGAGCCGTATCCCGAACACGTCAATCTTCTCCGGAAATTCCATAACCTGTATATGAATTCAGAGATCGATAATAAGCAATCAAACAACAAGAGGGAGCATATTGATACCGTATTAATCAGCAACCGTCTCAGCAGCTAAGACATGGAGAGCGGACACGACCTTGTTCAATTCATTTTCCAGAAGGGAATAAACTTCGGAAACATTCTCGAAGTCTTCACCTTCCCCTTTCTTTTCTAACTGAAAAGCGAGTTCAACCGCTTTCTTTGCACAGAAATTGCCAACCGCTCCTTTTAACGTATGGGCAGCATGTTGGAGTTCTTGCCCATTTCTGCTTTGAATGGCATTGGCAATTGCCACCATCTGTTGAGGATAATCTTCTAAAAAGATTTCGATTAGTTCCTGCAATAATTCCATATCATTATCTAACCGGATCATTAATTCTTCAGTATCCAGTACATCATGAATATCCATGATATCCTCCTTGATAAATGTCTATTCTTACCTGAAAAAGCACCTGCTGGCTAACCCGGCGGGTACATGAAAAAGATTTCATTCATTGTTCTCTTTGCTTCCTAAAGTGCTTATTGTCGGTTTTTTATGAAATTACTTAAGCAGTTAAAGGAGGTTAGCGCTTACCGTTCCCTTTTGTATCAAGAAGATAGCGGAGGTACCATTCCAGTCCCCGGCGGCAGACATCCAACCGGTGTGCTCTCTCCCGGTTCCCATGCCCTTCCCGGGGATACACCACCAATTGGGTGGGTGTTTTTACAAACTTCAAACCGCGATAAAGCTCATAAGCCTGGTTCAGGGGAACCCGTTTATCTTCTTTACCATGCAAAATTAAGGTCGGAGTGCGGGCATGTTTGATGTATTTCAACGGAGAGCGCTCCCAGGTAAAATCGAAATCATCATATAACCACTGGTTCCAGTGCACCACGGCGTTTTCCATGGGAATGTCGCTCATCCCGGCTTTGGAAATTTGATTGCTGATTCCCACAAACACCACCGCAGCCGCAAATCGCTCGCTATAACGGGTTGCTGCCCAGGCAGATGCATAGCCGCCATAAGACCCACCGCCAATTCCTACCCGCTCCGGATCCACCATCCCCCTGTCGACCAGGTAATCAATTCCGGCAAGGATATCTTCAAACTCCTTACCCATCAAATCGTTGTGGTCCCCTTTGGCAAATGCCACTCCCTTGCCGATGCTTCCCCGGTAATTGGGCAGCAGCACCATAATCCCATGCTGTGCCAGCATTTGCACCCAGCGACTGTAGTAAGTGTTCCACCCGTTCAGCCGGGCGCCCTCCGGTCCTCCATGAACCTGCACCTGAAGGGGATAGGACTGCCCCTCCCGGTATCCTACCGGTTTTACCAGAATGCCGGAAATCTCCCAACCATCCGGTCCTGTCCAGTGAATGACTTCCTGTTCACCGAACGTCATTTTCTCAAGAACGGGATTGGAGTGGGTTAAGCGGAGCCACCGGTTCCTACCGGTTTTACCGAAAAACACCTCATCAGGGTGCGTTGCCGTGTTTCCGATGGCAGCAAACCGCTTCATATCCTTGGTAAACGAAAGTCGGCTGAAAATTGGGGCATTGCGGGGGGAAAGTTTTTTCATACGTCCATCCGAAATCCGCACCTCATACAGAACCTTTTGAACATCTTCAAGGGTTTCCAGCAAGATCGTCCGGTTGTCTTGCCACCAGAAAGCCTCACCGGTGCCGTTATAGTTTTCCAGCAAATTTACCGGTTGATTACTCCCCTTCTTTAGTAAAAATAGACTACCGGGAAAAGGATCATTAAAACTGACCGCCCCCAGCCAGGCATAATACTTCCCGTCAGGTGAAGCTTTTGCCAAGGTGATTTTCCCTTCCGTATCCAACAGCTTTTTCCCGTCCCCGCCCGGTACCGAAACGATGTAATTATCAGTCAGCATATAGCTGTCATCCGTAAACGGACGCAAGCTGGCGCGGTAGATGAGGTTTTTGCCGCCCGGGGTCCATCGGAATTCCCAGACATGCTCCTTCCCCCGGGTCACCAGGTAGCTTTCCCCGGTGCGGAGATTTTCCACATAAATCCGGTTGATGGTGCTCCAGGTATCTTCCACCGACTGGTCAAACCCCTGTTTCCGGGCGGCTTTAACCGAATCCGGTGTGGCATCCCGCATGATATACGCCAGCAGGGTGCCGTCCGGGGAAAGCGCATAGCGGGAGATATCCCGCGGGGCATGGGAAAGCTGAGCAGCTTCTCCCCCATCCAACGGTATGGCATATACCTGGCGATGTTTATCAAATCCGGTTCGTTTGCTTAAAAAAGTGATGGTCCTGCCATCCGGCATCCACTGAACGGAGCTCACCGAATGCGGCTTCCGAATGTATACCCGCGATGCCCCTCCTCCTGTCGGGACCAGCCAGAGTTCGGAATAATTGCTACCGGGTTTCTCATCTGGGCTGCGGGGAACACTCAATGTATATGCGATGAAATTTCCCTGCGGCTGTATGGAAACAGTGGTCACCATCCGCAGATTTACTACCTCTTCCGGGGTTAGCTGAGCGGATTGGGCATTCAGAAAAAACGGCAGCATCAGGGAAAATCCCATCATAACACTGTACATCCGAACAATATGCTTCATAATGGAGTCTCCATTTTCATTTGATTGTAACAATCCTTCCTCCCATGAAAAGATTTCCGATTTTAAAAATATAGAAAATTATGGTATCTTTTAAAAGAATTCTTCTTGAAAGAGGCAACAATGTTAACAGCGCAACAAAAACGGATACATTTGAGGGAAGGATTGGAGCACCTGCGCAAGGGAGAGTTTTTTGCCGCCCACGAAGCCTGGGAAATTCCCTGGATGGAAATGACCGGCGCTTCCCGCATCTTCTGGCAGGCGATGATCCAATTGAGTGTGGGGGCTTACCATTACCGGAATAACAATCTCAATGGCTGCCGGAATCTGTGGCAAAAAGCACTTGCCCGCTGCGAAATCCTGTTGGCAGAAAAGACGGTGACAAACCGCTCAATCGTCTCAAGCCTTCGGGGACTTCTGGAACAATGCCTGGGGCAGGTAAACCAGGAAGGTGATCCCATTGGAATTATCCATGATTTTTCCCTGGAGCAAATGAATGATGCCTGGATTGATTTCGGATAAGCATCTCCTTTCAATATCATTAAAAAATCGTTTTATTGCTTCGATTCCCGGAAATGAGTACTTTTTTTAAAGTTAGTCCAAACAATTAACAGATGTCTCATCAAAACGGAGGGTGAAATCATGAGACATTGGAATTGTTTTTTTCGTTATTTACCAATCTCTTTTCTTACCTTATTTATTCTTCCCATTCATTCTCAAATAGTCATTACCAGTGATGAATATGACACGACGAACGGAACCAATTTCTACTGGTACATTCTGGAAGACAGCAGCGGCGGAATCCCGGTAAACGTGGGGCAGCCGGGCGGACCGCACCAATGGAGTTTCTCGGAAAGCCAATTTGGTGGGGGTGATGTCGAGATGTTTACCATCCTGAACCCTGCCAATACCCCTTTTGGAAGCGCCTTCCCGGAGGCGGATCATTCCTGGCATTTTTACTCCGATGAGGATACCACCGACGCCTATATCTATTTTAATTTAACGGATTCGGCACTCTACACCCTCGGGCAGGGATTTTCAATCCCGGATACCGAAATTGTCTGGCAATTCACCCCCTGGGAGCGAAATGTGACGTTTCCGGCAACCATCGGCACAACCTGGCAAAATCAATATTCTTTCACATTTTCCTTACCCAATTTTATTGAATATGTCAATATTTTCTCTTCCCAGGATAGCATTGACGCCTGGGGAACAGCCGATTTGCCGGAGGGTACGTTTGACTGCTTACGGGTATACGAACATCGAACCGAGATTGAGGAGATGTATGTGGGCGGGGTATTGATTTACAGCGATACCACCCGGCAAATTTTGTACACCTGGATAACGGAGAACATTGGATTTTTAGCGGAAATTGCCAGCCTGAATGGGGAGACCGATCCCAATTTTACCCTGGCGCAGGAAGTAACTTTCCGAACCACACCCACAGCAATCACGGAACCGCCTCCGCCGATAAGCCAGGAGTTTATGCTGGAACAGAATTACCCCAATCCCTTTAACCCGGTGACCAGCATCCGGTATTCAGTGGGAAGGGCTCAGGGGTCCGGAAGTAACAATGCCATCGTGACGTTAAAAGTATTTGACTTGTTAGGTAGAGAAGTAAAGACGTTGGTAAATGATCGCAAAGCCCCGGGGATGCATACCGTGCAGTGGGATGGCACTGATGACAACGGGCGACCGGTTCCTTCCGGTGTGTATTTTTATCGTCTAATGGTATCCGGCAGCCCGGAAACCGTTTTCACCCGGAAAATGGTTCTCCTGCGATGAAACTACCGGGGATCGGTGGTGACTCCCATTAACAAACGCATGACATCCTGTAAGAAAGTAACATTTCCATCCGTGTTGCCGGAGGACGACCTCCGGCAACACCTTACCCCATCATCCCTGATCCCCGGCTCCTCCTATCCTTTTCGGAACTCCCGAATCAACGGCAGTGCCAGCCCGAGGAAAAGCAACAAATACACCCCGGCAAACACCGCAAAGGTATGAGGATATCCCCGGGAATCGATCAGAGTGCCCATCAGGGGACCTACAATGGCAAAGGAGAGCCGAACCCCCAGGCTGGCGATAGAATTGGCAGTCGCCCGCATCTCTCCGCTGACGCGCAGGTTCAAAGCGTCTCGCAGAATCACCTGGTTAAAGCCGCGACTGATTTGAAACGCTGCCCCGGCAATAATTCCCGGTACAGTGCCCAGCCATGCCATGCCACCGTAACCGACCATGGGAAGGAGGCTGATCAACAGCAACATCACCCCAATACCAACTTTATGCTTCAGGCTATCCGCCACTCTGCCGCTCAGCGCCACAGTCAGATTGAAACCCGCCCACAAATACCCGAAATAGCTCACCGGCACACCCAGTGTTTTCCAATATCCCTGAAATGCCCATACGGCTAACAGGGTAGCGGCACTAAAGGCGATGAAATTCAGGATAATCAGCGTCAGCAAGCGGGAATGGCGAAAGAGTGCCCGGTAGATATGCCGGAAATTTTCCAGATGGCGGCGGGTATCCAGTTTGGTTCGAGGTGGTTCGGTTAAAGTAAGGGCAATCAACAGGGGGATCCAGGCAGTGACGGCATTGATTTTAGCCGGGAGCAGCACCGAATATGCTGCTGCCGCCCCCCCCACCAGGGCGGCAACGGTTTCTCCAATCTGGGCAAAGAAAATCTTTTTCCCCAGCACGGCGCTTTCACTGATCGTGCTTTTCTTTTCCACTGCCAGGGAATCGTATATCAACGCCACATCTGTGCCGGACATCAAACTGGCTGCCACCGCTACACAAAGTTCAAAGATAATAAACCCGGTAATGGTGTTACTGAACGCCAGGATGGTAAAAGCAACCCCGCTGAACAGCGCCCCGGTAATGAGTGTTTTCTTACGCCCGAAGAGATCGGCAATATAGCCGGAGGGCACTTCCAGAACAAACACCCCGATAGCAAACACGCTCTGCAACAAATAAACCTGCTGCATGTCTAACCCATGCAGTTGCAGAAACGGCACAATCACCGGCATGATCACCAGGAACATCCAGTGAAAATTCATCAAAAGAATTTTAGGGATGTTGGAAGTGTATGAAGGGGATGCCGAGGTCATACATTTTGAGTTCGTTTTAATCTGAGATGTTCATCACCTATGAAAACCGGCTCCCTCCGGAATGTCGTAGACACAGTGCAAAATGCTGCATACCGGATGCATTCCAACCGCACCTAAAACAGCCGGTGATCTTTGTGTTTATGAAAAAAAGGTTACAGAAACTCTTCCGCTATTTGGCTGGCTTTTGCTTTTTGTCGGGCATGAAAGCGGATAGAAAGTCAATCGGAACCGGAAAGATGGTGGTGGAATTGTTTTCCGTGGCAACTTCCGTCAGGGTTTGTAAAAAGCGCAGTTGGAGGGCAATGGGATATTCACTGATAATTTTAGCCGCTTCGTACAGTTGATGAGCCGCCTGGAATTCCCCCTCGGCATGAATGACCTTCGCACGGCGTTCCCGCTCCGCTTCCGCCTGACGGGCAATCGCGCGTTTCATTTCTACCGGCAGGTCTATCTGCTTAATCTCTACCAACGAAACTTTAATCCCCCAGGGATCCGTGTGTTGGTCAATAATCTGTTGCAGTTCCTTATTGATCTTTTCCCGCTGGGCTAACAGTTCATCCAGCTCCACCTGCCCAACAATGCTTCGCAATGTTGTCTGGGATAATTGGGAAGTGGCATAGAGGTAATCTTCCACCCCGATGATTGCCTTTTCCGGATCAATCACCCGAAAATAAATCACCGCATTTACCTGAACGGAAATATTATCCAGGGTGATGACATCCTGCGGTGGAACATCCATTACAAAGGTGCGCAGACTAACCTTTACCATCCGGTCAATGACCGGAATCAGAATGATTAACCCGGGACCCTTGGCGCCGAGTAATCTTCCCAGGCGAAAAATAACGCCTCGCTCATACTCACGCAATATACGAATCATGCTAAAGATTAATAGAAGTGCCAAAATCAGGATGGTTGCTAATGCTGGCATGACTCCTCCAATGGTTTTGTGTTCAAAGGGAAGAGATAAATAGGGGGTTTACAGGTATCACTTATTAAGGATATCGGGGATTCGGTAAGAAAAAACTGACGCCCACCTCTTCCCCATCCATTACGTCTTCAGTTAAAGATTGATAATATTCCATTTTCCCCTGGTCTTTTTCCACATCATTCCCGGTTAACCATTCACAATTATCAATTCACAATTATCAATTCACAATTATCAATTATCAATTATCAATTCTCCCTTCCCCCTTCCCTCTTCTTTTCAACCCTCATGGTTAACCCTTTGATGTTTACCACCCGGAGGCGATCGCCTTTGTGAATTTCATCTTCACTGACCGCCTGCCAGATTTCCCCTTCGTGCTTTACCTGCCCTTTGCCGTTTACAAAATCTTCCAGCGCCTCCGCCTCGCTATCCACAATGTGCTCCCTGCCGATAGCCGGTTTCAACAATTGCGCCCGTAAGCCCAACCCAATGGCTACCAGGAAGAACAACACCGTAAACGCGGTAACGGCGGCAATGACCTCCCAGGAAATCTTGAGAAACGGGGAATTGGAGCCGTAGAGCATAATGGAACCCAAAATAAAGGACACGACCCCCCCGATGGTTAAGATACCGTAACTGGTAATTTTGATTTCCAGTATAAACAAAAGGACAGCCAGCAGAATTAACATAATGCCAGCGTAGTTTACCGGTAGGGTATGCATGGCATAAAAGAAGAGAATAATGCAGATCCCGCCGATTACCCCGGGAAAGATGGCGCCGGGGTTATATAACTCGAAGAACAAGCCGTAGAGCCCCAGAATAAACAAAATGTAGGCAATGGTCGGATTGCTGATGACATCCAGGATCTTATCTTGCAAGGACATCTCCAGGTATTGCTTTTCGCAATCACGTGTTCTCAGGGTATCCATCCCCAGGGCGGTTTTAACCACTTTTCCGTCAATTGCTGCCAGCAGGCTGTCCAGGTTGGGAGCAATCAAATCGATGACGTTCAGCTCAAGGGCTTCCCGGGCGGAGACAGCCGCCGCTTCCGTCACCGCCTTCTCTGCCCATTCTGCGTTCCTGCCCCGTTCCTCGGCAATACTTTTGATGAATGCCACCGCATCATTGGTAGCTTTGCGCATCATGGTAGCGTTCGAACTGTCGCTCCCGACGCCAAAGCCAAGAGAAACCACACTGGCGGCACCGATATTGGTTCCGGGCGCCATGGCGGCAATATGCGCTGCCAGGGTAACGAACACACCGGCGGAACCGGCATGAGCACCGGAAGGATACACGTACACCACAATCGGTACCGAGGCGTTCATGATATTCCGGGTAATCTGCCGCATGGAAGTAACCAACCCTCCCGGGGTATCCAATAAGATCACCAGGCATTGGGAGCCGTCGTTTTCGCTTTGCTCAATCGCCCGGTGGATAAAATCACTGCTAACCGGGTTGATCACCCCGGCAATGGAGATGATGGTCACCCTCTCCTGTGCAACCAACCAGGAAAACATAAAGATTGACATGAAGACAAGGAATCGGAACCGCATCCCGAATTTCTCCTTGTTTTTTTAAAATGGTACGGTTTAGTTTGGAAAATGTCAAGGGTAATATTGAAGGAATTGATGAATGCCCGGCGAAGGTGGATCAGTTTAACTCAGATAAGCCCCTGGGGCAGAAAACAACACCTTGATATCGCACCGTAGCTATGGAATTATTTCCCTGAATTGTGAATGTGCTTGGTGGAAAGAATTTTTTGATTCCTGCCCCTCCCCTGCCCTTCTTAAAATCCCAATCCCTTAAATTGATTTTTTCATCACATTCATTTCTTTAGACTTAGCTATGATATATTTGATAGAAAGAGAAATAATTACCGGTCAACAACCGCTGATGTTTATTGAATCATGAAAGCTGCCAATCCGACAACTGCTACTAAAAAAATCCGGGAGAACAGATTTCCCCTATTTGAAGAGTGGCTGCTGCGTAATCCATCCCTGAACGAATTCCTGCCAAAAACAGAATGGTTTGCCTTTTTTCAAAACATCCTGAAAACACTGAAAACCCGGAACCGGCGGTTTTTAAACTCTTTCATGGAAGAGAGCCTTCCCCTGCTTGCTCATCAGCAGGAGTCTCAACGCATCGTCCTCAACGCTTTTCAACATCTTCGTACGTTACTAATTTCCAATATCATTGAAAATCCCAATATCAAACGCCCGCAGCAAAAATTATTGATCCGGGAGATTTTGAACCTTTTCGATGAGATTATTTTTCCGGTGCGGCAGGGGGCTGTGCAGCAGGTCTCCCCAACATCGCATGATGAATTTATCCGAATTGGGCAATGTCTCCATAACCTGCCCTGTATGGCGTACACCGTGGCATCCACCCGCTTTATGGGAAGAGGTTATCTTAACGAGCTTCTGTTAGACTGGACCGGTATCCCCGGGGGAGATCAACCGGCGGTTATCAACTGGCAGGCGCTCATTCATCCCGAGGATTGGCAACGGGTTGACAATTGGTTTCGGGAAAAAATCACCGACCACCAGAATTTTTATGTGATGAGTTATCGTCTTAAGAACAAGCATGACGACTGGCATCATATATATGACTTCGGCAGAATTATCTACGATGAAGCCGGAAACGTGCAGCAGTGCACCGGGATTATTACGGAAGCCAATGCCAGTCCCAGCAATATGCTTTCCCCGGTTTCTCTGCCGGAAATCTTTCAATGTATGATTGACACCCGCAGCGATTTTGCCTTTGTTTTAGACCGTAGCGGAAAATTAATTTATGCAACCAATTTTCTGCTGTTCCGCCTGAACCTGTTTCCCGGGGTGCA
>CAYYGL010000005.1:6862-55938 GCA_964471235.1 uncultured Calditrichaceae bacterium | reverse complement strand
AAAATTTATTTTGTCGGTGGCACGGTTATTTAATCAAACTTCATTATTTTGACAATATCATCTTGCGAGGAAATTGAGGATAGGACGAAGCGGCAGGCAGGTGAGGGATGCTCAGGGAATCCGGATATTGGGATATCCTGGCGAGGTCGGGTAAGATGTCGTAAACCCAGTGAACCCTTTCGTAGGTTATGCTTCCAATACTCGCTTCCCCAACCTATTCTCAACACCGTCTGAATTTCTTCCGATGAACCAGAGAGCACCAATGAGGACCCTTTATGAATCTTAGAATTTTTGCGGTAATAATTTTGTTGTGTGCACTACTCAGCCCCCTGCCCGCCCAGCATATCAAGTCACCCGAAGAAGTTTTTGGGTTTAAAATGGGAGCGGATCGTCAGTTGGTGAATTGGGAACAAATCGTTTCTTATTTTACCATGCTGGAGGATGCCTCTCCCCGGGTGCAGGTCGTGGAGTTGGGGAAAACCACCCTGGATCGTCCCATGATCATGGCAATCATCAGTTCCGAAGAGACACTCAGGAATTTGGAAACATATCGTCAGATTCAGGAGCAACTGGCGCGACCGTTTACGCTGTCGGAACGGCGCGCCCGCCGGTTGATTCACGATGGGAAAATCGTGGTGCTCCTCACCATGAATATCCACTCCGGGGAGATTGCTGCCAGTCAGGAGTCGCTGGAACTGGCTTACCAGCTTGCCACCACGGATGATGATAAAACCCGCTCTGTCCTCGACAATGTTATTCTCCTGATGGTGCCTTCTTTGAATCCCGACGGCGAGGATATGATTACCAAATGGTATCTTTCTACCGTGGGCACGCCGTACGAGGGCAGTCCCATGCCCTACAAATATCACTACTACGCCGACCATGACAACAACCGGGACTGGCATTTCTTTAATCTGAAGGAAACCCGCAATGTGGCAAAAGTGCTCTACCGGGAATGGTACCCGGAAATCGTGATGGATCAGCACCAGATGGGTTCCACCGGGGCGCGCTTCTTTCTGCCGCCTTATGCCGATCCGGTAAACCCCAACGTCGCCCCCAGCATCACAGCGGATATAAACCTGGTGGGCAATTATATCGTATCCCGGATGCACGAACAGGGGCTAAAAGGCGTGGTCACCGGCACCATCTTTAATGCTTATTTTGAGGGCACCATGTCAAAAACTCCCCTGTGGCACAATCGCATCGGCATCCTTACCGAGGCAGCTTCGGTGCGTTACGCCACACCGCTTTATTTTCCCAGGAGTTCTTTACGGGGGATGGGAATTGATTTACCAACTTACAGCCAGCAAACCAATTTTTTAGACCCCTGGCCCGGCGGCTGGTGGCGGCTGCGGGATATTGTGGAATACCAGAAAACCGCTGCCCTGGGGCTCCTGGAAATTGCTGCGACCTACAAAGAACGGTTTATGCTGAACTTTTTCCGCCTGAACAAACGTGCGATTGAGGTGGGCAGGGACGATCATCCCCTGGCGTATGTCATTCCCCGGCACCAGCATGACCCCTCCAATGCGGTAGAACTGCTCCGCAGGCTGCGGATTGCCAATGTGGATGTCTATACCGCAGGAGCCGACTTTGATACCCCGACAGGTCGATTCCACCGCGGGGATTTTGTTGTGCCCTTGCAGCAGCCTGCCCGGGCATATATTAAGGATGTGATGGAGCGCCAGCATTACCCCAACCTCAAGGAATATCCCAACGGTCCCCCGCGCCAACCCTATGATGTCACCGCCTGGACTTTCCCACTGCAAATGGGGGTAAAAGCCGTCGCTCTCGATGTGCCGCTCTCCGTTCCCCTGACCGCAACGGAACCGCGATTGCCGGTCGATACAACTGCAATTACTCCCGGCTGGCTGGCATTGGAACGTCGCTACACCGGTAGTTTTCGGATGGTAAATGCATTATTCAAAGAAAAAATCGATGTCTATGAGTTAACCGGGTGGGATGATGGCTATCCGCCCGGCACGTTTGCCGTCTGGTGCAGCACAGAGCAGCTTGCTTCCTTCCGGAAGCAAAGCGCTGCACTGGAAGTGCCAATGCATCCCTTCAAACGGCAGGAGCAGTATGTTCAGCTTGCCGCCCGGAAACTACGCCCGGCGCGTATCGGCATCTACCAACCCTGGATTCCCTGGGCATTCGATGAAGGATGGCTGCGATGGGTGCTGGACGAATTCGGCTTTGATTACACGATATTGCATAATGTGGATATACAGGGGAAAGCCAATCTTGCCAAGGATTTCGACGTATTGATTTTCGGCAGCCAGGGAAGCAGTTGGATAATGGACGGCAAACCGGAGAAGCCCCGGGAAAGAAAGCTGGGTGAGCCGGAGGTCAAAAAAGAATTCAAAGGAGGAATTGGCGCCCGGGGTGTGGAGCATTTGAAAGATTTTATGATGAAGGGGGGCACGGTGTTGTTTCTCGGAGATGCCTGCAACTTTGCTATGGAAAAACTGCATCTCCCGGCAAGTAATCCGCTAAAAAAGGCGGATCGAAAAGCATTTTTTATTCCCGGGAGCATTTTACGAATGACCCTGGATACCGGTAACCCTCTCACCTACGGTATGCCCGGGGAAACCCCGGTGTATTTTAACAATAAGGTTGTGTTGCAGCTTCAACCTTATCCATCAGAAATTTCGGAAATCGGTTTTTTTGATAGTCATGATTTGGTGATGTCCGGCTGGGCGGTGGGCACGGAGAAATTGTTCGGGAAAGTGGCATTGGCGCGCATACCGGTTGGGAAGGGAAGTGCCATTCTGTATGCTTTCCGCCCCCAGCACCGCGGGCAAACTTATGGTACGTTTAAGTTGATTTTTAATGGGCTGTATAAGTAAAAGATGAAAGATGAAAGATAAAAGATGAAAGATGAAAAGGGGGAAAGTGATTGGTTATTGGTGAGTGGTGATATGGAAAGGTAGCAGTTGGCAGTGGCAGATGTCAGTAGCAGTCAGCAGCATTCAATTCGTCACTTGTCATTCCCAATCCCCTTATCCCCTATACCCTATACCTTAATAACCAACACCCAACATCCCGTTATGGAAACCGATCGTCAAAAATGGAACACCCGTTACCGGGAGCAGGAATTCCCCGGGGAACCATCCCGGATAGTCACCCGGTTTGCCCGATTGGCAAAGAAGGGGAGGGCGCTGGATATTGCCTGCGGGATGGGACGCAATGCCCTTTTTCTTGTCGAACAAGGGTTCATTGTGGATGCGGTGGATATCTCCGATGTAGCGCTGGCACACTTCCAGCATCATTCCGAAAACATCCGCTGCATCCATGCGGACCTGGATACCTATGCCATCCCATTGGCAACTTATGACCTGATCATCAACATTAATTTTTTGCAACGGCGCTTATTCCCGGGAATCATTGCCGGTTTGCGTCCCGGCGGCATTCTCATCTTCGAGACATTTGTCAACAGCGAATATGAAGCGGCGTTCAATCACCCGGTGAATCCGGAATACCTGTTAAAAGAGAATGAATTGCTCCATGCGTTTCTTTCCCTTAAAATTGTATATTACGAAGAAAAAGTGGAAACCCGATGTAAGGATAAACCGCGGATGATTGCCAGCCTGGTGGCGCAGAAAGGTAGTGGAGAATGAGAATCGTTACCGTATTCATGTTGTTTCTATTCTGCGGATGCCACTCCCAACCAGCGAATATGCCGCAGAAGGGATCGAGCGTGCCGGAATGGGCGAAAACGGCGGTCTGGTATCAGATTTTTCCGGAACGGTTTCGTAACGGGGACCCCGGTAATGACCCAACTCCGGCAGATATGGCAGATAGCTGGCCCTACTTTACACCGTCCAGTTGGCAAATTCATCCCTGGACATCGGATTGGTATAAACTGCAACCCTGGGAGCAGAATATCCCCTGGCATCAATTCTTCGACTGGGCAAAACCGGGTGAGCCTAATTTTAGTGCCGTAGCCGGGTTGCGCCGCTACGGGGGAGATTTGCAGGGCGTTCTCGATAAGCTGGATTACTTGCAGGAATTGGGCATTACCGCTATCTATTTCACTCCCCTCTTTGAATCGCCATCCCTGCATAAATATGACGCCGCCATGTATCATCATATCGATAACAACTTTGGACCCAACCCTGCCAGAGACCGCCAGGTCTGGGCGCAGGAAAATCCGGCAGACCCAACAACCTGGCAGTGGACTTCTGCCGACAGCCTTTTTTTAAAACTTCTCAATGCATGCCACGGCCGGGGGATGAAGGTGATCATTGACGGGGTGTTTAACCATGTAGGAAACAATTTCTGGGCGTTCCGGGATGTGATGGAGAAACAGCAGCACTCGGAGTTTAAAGACTGGTTTTACATCGAACAGTGGGATAATCCGGCAACTGAAGCAAATGAGTTCCGTTACCGGGGATGGTATGGGGTTCGGGATTTACCGGAACTGCGGGAGGATGACAATGGACTGGTTAGCGGTCCCCGGGAGCATATCAAAGCGGTGGTGCAGCGGTGGATGGACCCCAACGGCGACGGCGATCCTTCCGATGGCATCGACGGGTGGCGCCTGGATGTGGCGGATATGGTAAGTATCAAGTTCTGGAAAACATTTCGGGACTGGGTAAAAGAAATTAATCCCAACGCCTACCTTACCGGTGAAATCTGGTGGGAGGATTTTAATCATAATAAAATGTATAATGCGGCTCCCTGGCTGGGATCAGCATTTGATGCGGTAATGAATTACCGGTTTGCCCGGGCGGTCAAAAAATATGTCATCGATGTAAAACAGCAAATTTCGACAGAAGCGTTTACGGATAGTTTACAGGCAATTTACCGCGATTATCCCTGGGAGAATGTGCTGGTCTGTCAGAATTTAATGGACAGCCACGATGTGGATCGGGTGGCATCGCAAATAGTGAATCCGGACCGCTGGTATGATCATGCAGCGAATTCCTACCAGAATCCCGATTATGATGTGCGAAAACCCACCACGGCGGAACGCCGGAAACAATTTTTCATAGCCGGGTTGCAGATGACCCTCCCCGGTGCGCCAATGATTTACTACGGCGATGAAGCCGGTATGTGGGGCGGCGACGACCCCGATTGCCGCAAACCGATGCTCTGGGAAGGGTGGCAGTATGAGCCGGAAGCCTCCCATCCGCTGGGGAAAAAGCGCCCGGTGGATTCGGTGGCGTTTGACCGGGAGTTGTTTGAGTGGTATCGGCAGCTTATCGCGGTGCGAAAGGGGAACCCGGTTTTAGCCATGGGAAAAATACGATTTATACCTGAAGACGAATACCCCTCCCTGTTGGTATTTGTGCGCAGCTTAAAGGAGAGCGCGGTGTTGGTGTTGGCGAACAATTCCGACCTGCCCCTCCGGGCAATGGTTGATGTGAATCGCTATCTTCCCGGCAGTAAAGCATTACAAAATTTGATAACCGGGCAGAAGATTTCGCCGGCATCCGCTCCAAAAGAACTGATGTTTGCACCTTACGAGATAAAAATTCTGAAATAAGGTGCGAGTTTTTCGTGTGGGCATCTTTTCCCCGGGAAATGCTGATGTCTCAATACATCCGGAAGACCCAAAAAGACAAATCTTAACACATGGCGAAAAAGACGGCAAAACAGCGGAAATCACCTTCACCGGAGAAAAAGACCGTTGCCCTGACGCCGGGGCAAAAGCGGCTATTCACCCTGCTAATGGCAGCAATTCCAGTGCTGTTTTTTGTGCTGCTGGAAGGAATTTTGGTCTGGACGGATTACGGGTTGTCGGATAAAATTTTCACCACCTTTGCAGTGGATTCATCCTATTATGCCATCAATCCCAAATTGGGACAGCGCTATTTCCCGGGCAGCACGATAAATCCTTCCGTGGCAGTGACGGATGTTTTTCTGAAACGGAAACCGGCTGATAGTTACCGCATTTTTGTATTGGGCGGTTCGACCACTGCCGGGTATCCTTACCTGTTCAACGGCAGCTTCTCTTCCATTTTAAAAGCCATCCTGCATGCTTATTACCCGGAAAAGTATATTGAGGTGGTAAACCTTGCCATGCCGGCGGTTTCCAGTTACACCGTTCGCGATATAGCCCTTCGATTAGCGCCATACCACCCCGACTTGCTGCTCATCTACACCGGGCACAATGAGTTTTACGGCGGTTTGGGCGTGGGCTCTTCGGAATCGCTGCTGGGCAACTCCCGCTGGTTGATCCTGACTTATCTCAAACTAAGCCGTTTCCGAACATTCCAATTGGTGAAGGCGGTGGTGCAATGGATTTTCCGGGGATTTGAGAAAGCAGCGCATTCCGGGGCAGCATCCCGCGGCACCCTGATGGAGCGGCTGGCTGGAAAGCAGCACATTCCCTACGGAAGTAAATTGTTTCACATCGCCGGTGAGAATTTTCAAAAGAACATGGAAGATGTGGTTGATTACGCAGAAAAACATCACATCCCGGTGATGATAGGCACCCTGGTGAGCAACATCCACGACCAGCCGCCCTTTGTGGATGTGCACGGGGAGAATGGGAACCGGGCGGAATGGGAGTCGCTGTTAAATTCGGCAAAGGAGAAACTGGCGCAGCGGCAATACCCGACTGCCCGGCAATTGCTGGAACAGGCGGTGGCACTCGATTCCCTGCCGGCATCGCCTTATTTTCTGCTGGGGCAGGTGTGGGAAGCATTGGGCGACACCGGGCAGGCATACCGCTTTTTTTACAAAGCCAAGGAATTTGACGGGCTGCGTTTTCGTGCCAGTGAGGATTTGAATCGCCGAATCCGGAATATGGGAACACGCCCCGGGGTGACAGTGGTGCCTATTCAACAGGCGTTTGAAGTGAACTCACCGGGCGGCATCCCCGGGAAATCACTTTTCTTAGAACACCTCCATCCCAATGTGGATGGTTATGTGCTGATGGCAAAAACTTTCGCCAGCGGGGTAATTTCCAGCCGGGGACCCGGCGTTCCACTCGCCAAACAATTGCCGGACAGCGCCTGGCTGCCGGACATCGGCATAACAGAGGTGGATCGAAAAGCCGGGGATTTGCGGATTCGTTATCTGAAGATGGGATTTCCCTTTACCCATGGTTCACCACCGCCCCCGTCGGAAATACGTCTCTCATCAGACCCAATTGACCAACTGGTATTGCGCTACTGGCGGGATGAAATTTCCTGGGAACGCATGCATGTGGAAGCGGCTCAATTTTACCGGGAACAAAAGCAACTTGACAAAGCGGGGCAGGAATACCGGGCGCTTATCCACGCCACCCCAATGAATGACTCCCCATATCTGTTTCTGGCGCAGTTGTTGACAGAACAGCACAAAAGTGCGGAAGCTATTCAATTACTGGATGAAGCGGCTGAGCGGGTGTCCCGCCCTGAAGAAATCTATAAAATGCTGGGAAAAATTTACCTGAACGAGGATCATCCGGATATCGCTGCACTATACTGGGAAGCCGTGTGTAAAGCGGCTCCCCATGATGCCGTTGCTCATTTAGACCTGGCATTTGCTTACTGGCGGTTAAAAAAATA
The DNA here is from genome assembly GCA_964471235.1 of uncultured Calditrichaceae bacterium. Lineage (GTDB taxonomy): Bacteria > Calditrichota > Calditrichia > RBG-13-44-9 > J075 > CAYYGL01. The sequence goes on along the minus strand of CAYYGL010000005.1, from coordinate 48,436 downwards.
TCCGTTGGCACAATCTGCATTGCAAACGTCCCTCAAACTCCAACCGGATTTACCGGAAGCCCGGAAGTTAGCGAAAATTCTGGGGGTTAAAGGGAAATCGAATAATCAGGAGGATTAAACCCGGGGCCCTTATCTCCGTGAGATTCCGCGTCATCAGCGTATTCCGTGTTCTATTTCAGTATTATCAAAAAATAACACGGATAAAACTGCCTGCCCCATCCGGGGAAGACGCAGATTCTCACTTAAAATCAACTCCACCACTTAGTGGGCGGAGTCATCCCCAGGTGTGTGGTAGATACGGCTTTGTCGAGGAAGCCCAAAACAGGAACTCAACATTGAAGAAGCGGAAATGACCAACGAATCATCTAACTTGTCCCCAAAAAAACGAGTATTGTTTTCTCTCATCTTAATTGCTTTGCCGGTAATTTTCCTGATCCTGCTGGAGGGGTTGTTACGGCTGTTTGGATATGGGGATGATTATCCGCTGGTGAAGGAGCAGACGCTCTATCATAAACCCAAATACGTGGTAAACCGGCAGGTGGCACGGCGCTATTTTAACCTGCCGCCGGAAATCATCCCGGAAGCATCGGAAGAGAGTTTTGACCGGGTGAAAAAGCCGGGAGCTCTACGGATATTCTGCCCGGGCGGCTCCACCACGGCCGGCTTCCCCTACGAAATCAACGCTACCTTTCCCTTCCAACTGCAATACCGCCTTCGCAACGCCCTGATGGATCACCATGTGGAAGTCATCAACCTGGGAATTTCCGCCGTCAATAGCTTTACGGTGTTGGATATCCTGCCGGAAGTGCTGCAATTGCAGCCGGACGCCCTGATCATTTATATGGGACACAACGAATTCTATGGCGCTTTGGGAGTCGGGTCAACCCAATCTTTTTTCCGGAACCGGCAGTTGATTCTTCTGTATCTGAAGCTAAAACGATTTCGGGTGATGCAGTTGCTGGAATCATTGTTTCGGGAAATTGCCGGTATCTTTTCCTCCCAGCCAACTACAGCCCGGCTGTCCTTAATGCAGGCAATGGTTGGAAAACAGATGATTCGGAAAGACTCCGAAGCGTTCCGCTATGCCTGCCGCACTTTTGAAGCGAATCTCAGGGAAATTGTCAAACGCGCCCGCAAGCACCACGTGGCGGTGGTGCTGAGCACCCTGGTGTCAAATCTAAAAGACCAACCGCCCTTTATGTCCCGTTTTTCCGATGAATTGGACCCCTACACCCGAAAGCGGTGCCAGGCGAAGTTGTTAAAAGCCCGAAAATTGCAGATGGAAGGGAAACATGAAGCGGCACTGGCGATTTTTTCCCGGCTGAATCGTATCGATTCGTCCTCAGCCGACCTCCATTATTTCCGGGCAAAATCACTGCTGGCAATTGACGACAGTAGCGAAGCACTCCGAGAGTTCAAAAAAGCCCGGGATCTGGATTTGCTGAGATTTCGCGCTCCTGACATCTTTAATAAAATTATCCGAAGGGTCGCCCGCGAGACCAATGTCCCCGTGGTGGATATGGAAGAAGTTTTTCAGAAAACCAGTCCCGGCGGCATCCCCGGGGCAAATTTGTTTTATGAACACCTGCATCCCCGCTTTGACGGCTACCGTCTAATGGCGCAGGCGTTTTTCGAAACGCTAAAAAAAATACAGATTATAAATCCACCCCGACCAATCGAATTCCAGGAACATCTGCTGAACCCCGATGATATCAACACCATTCGCAAGGAATATATGAAAGAAACCGGCGGCGTTACCCCGCTGGACCTGGAGTTTGGCAATTTACGGATTTATTATTTAACCCACCATTGGCCCTTTGCCGAGGCGCCGGTAAACTTAAAATTCTACCAACCGGTGGGAAATCAATTGACCAGGGAAATTGCCTATCGTCATCTTCGGAAAAAAATTTTTTGGGACGGCGCCCACTACAAAGTGGCAGAATTTTATGAAAAGCAGAACAACCTGGAAAAAGCGTTACAGGAATACCAGGCAGTCTATATTGCTTTTTATGAAAATTATTTTCCTGCCTTCAAGATCGGTGATTTGTATTTCCTGCAGGAAAACTTCACCTATGCTTTAAGGTGGTACCGGCGTGCCTTGACGAACGACCCGCTGAATCCGCTTATCCTGGCAAAGCTGGGAAATGTGACCGTCTTAACCAGGCGATATAAAGCGGCCGTCAAGTATTTGCGGCAGTCCCTGGAAATAGACTCCCGGCAAAAAAGGTTGTCCGCCCCTCAGAAAGCAACTGCCCTGTACCTGCTCAGTGTTAGCTATGCGAATTTACAACAGTTTAGCAAAGCAATGGACACGGTGAATAAAGCACTGGCATTGAAACCGGATTTTCCGCAAGCCCGGGAATTGAAAGCAAAACTTCGGCAACACCTGCATTAATGCCGGGAATATCATTTAGAGGCACCGTTGGAAGAGGGTTCAGTAATCCGTTCATCCTACATCGGTAACTCAGTATTCAATGTCAAAAGAATAACCCGCAAAATTTTACACCTTACTGCTCGTCGTGTTGTTTCACACCTTTCATCCCAAACCGGCAACTCAGGAGCTTCTTCCCACGGAGCCACCTTATCCGGGCTGTCATTCTTGTAAACGTAGAAATCCACTAATCTTTCTTGATTTGTGCAAGTTGATATGCACACGATGTCGTGTATTTGTGCAAGAGGAATATGGAGAGGCTGCCCGTTGGCTTGTTGGGTGGGGCGGTTCAATTTTTGTGGATGACATAAGGCACCACGCCCCAGACCTGAAAATCCATCTCCTCAGTGACTCGAATCGGTTCATAATCGGGGTGGTCGGAAAACAACCAGATTTCACCGCCGCGTTTCATGTAGCGCTTTACGGTAAATTCCCCGTTCAGCACACATACGATCACATCATTATTTTTAGGGGTCAGGGATCGGTCCACAATCAGAATATCTCCGTCAAAAATATTGGCTTCCTCCATGGAGTTCCCCTTTACCCGGACAAAGAACGTTGCCGCCGGATGACGAATCAGCAGTTCGTTGAGGTCTAATTTCTTGTCCAGGTAATCGTCTGCCGGCGAGGGGAATCCGGCGGAAATTCGAGCCGCAAATAACGGAATTTTTAAGCTGCGTTTTAGATCGATCTCGTAAAACATAAAATCATCACTCCCTTGATGTTTTCTTTTTATAAATCCTTTCATAATAACCCCTTAAGATTAATAAGTTTTTGGAAAATTAGGATATTTTTTGCGGATTTTGCAAGGAAAATTTGTAAAATTTTTGTTCGGTGGAGAGTTACTTCCGACGTCAGACCGGCTGCCCTCTCGTCGGTATGAGTTGTCTTTTTCGACTGGCAAAGCTGCCGGTCTCCTCTGGAAATAAGGACCGGGTAACAAATCACCTGAATCATTCCCAAAAAATTTGTATATTGGTGGGTAGCTCAAAGGGAAAGTAGAAAACAGGGATTCTCATCGGGACACCACGCGATGCGAAAAATGTCCGATATCCCCAGGCTTGCTCGAATCTGGCAGCGTTATTTGTTGCGGGAATTGCGTCGACTCCGGATGACCGAACACACCTTTATGGTAATAGTAGCGGTTGTGATCGGCATTATGGGCGGATTCGGTGCAGTATTTTTCCGATTTGCCATTCGTTTTTTCGAGGGCGTTTTTTTCGGTTCCTGGCAGTATAGCCTGGATTATGCGCTTCATCTGCCCTGGTACATAAAGTTACTTGCGCCGGCAGCCGGGGGATTGATTGTGGGCCCCATCGTATTTTACTTTGCCCGGGAGGCGCGGGGGCACGGGGTGCCGGAAGTGATGGAATCGGTGGTGTTACGGGGCGGTGCCATTCGTCCCCGGGTAATGGTGGCAAAAGTAACCGCTTCAGCAGTGTGCATCGGTTCCGGAGGCTCGGTGGGTCGGGAAGGTCCCATCGTACAAATCGGGTCCGCCATCGGTTCCACTGTGGGGCAGGTGCTGAAAGTTGCCGGGTCGCAACTGCGCACCCTGGTTGCCTGCGGCACGGCTGCCGGGATTGCCGCTACCTTCAATGCCCCCATCGCCGGCGCTCTCTTTGCCATGGAGGTTATCCTCAGCGACTTCGGCATCTCCCAGTTCAGCCCCATTGTGGTTTCTTCCGTGGCGGCTACCGTGGTCTCCCGGCGATTCCTGGGTGATTTCTCCGCTTTCATCATCCCCCATTATGAACTGATCAGTGTTTATGAGATGGTTCCCTATGTGCTTCTGGGCATCCTGGCGGCTATGGTGGCGCTGGGTTTCATTCATATTCTCTATAAAACCGAAGACCTGTTTGAAGAAATCCCTATCCCTTCACTCTTAAAACCGATAATAGGCGGTTTATTAATCGGAACCATTGGTATCTTTTTCCCCCATATCTTTGGCGTCGGATATGACACAATTACCCTGGCGTTAAATGGGCGGCTAACCTGGTATTTTCTACTGTTCCTGGTACTGTTGAAATTAGTCGCCACCTCGGTTACTATTGGTTCCGGCGGTTCCGGCGGGATTTTTGCCCCGTCATTATTCCTGGGGGCGAACCTGGGCGGGTTTATTGGCACAATAGTGCACTCCCTTTTTCCTTCCATTACCGCCACCCCCGGGGCGTACGCCTTGGTAGGAATGGGCGCAGTGGCTGCCGGTGCCATGCATGCCCCCATCACCGCTATTCTCATCATCTTTGAGTTAACGGATGATTATCGTATTATTCTTCCCCTGATGATAAGCTGCATCATCAGTGTGTTGATTACCACCCGATTAAAAAAGGATTCCATCTACACGCTCAAACTTTCCCGTCGAGGCATTAATTTGAGTCAGGGACAGGAAGTCAATGTGCTACACTCCCTGCATGTTTCGGATGTGATCAGTGAAGATGTTGAACGGGTGCCGGAAAACGCCCGATTCAGCAATTTAATGGACTTGATCGTTACCAGCCCTCATCCCAATTTTTTCGTGGTTGACCAACAAAATCATCTCCTCGGTATCATTTCCATTCATGATATCCGTAGAGTTATCTATGAATCCGAAGTATTACAAACCCTCCTTATCGCCAGGGATATCATGACCCCCAGCTCTCATTATTTTACCCCGGATGACACCCTGGATATTGTTATGAAAGCTTTTGGTGAGATGAATGTGGATGAATTGCCGGTAGTGAATAACGAACTGGAGAAAAAACTCATCGGCACCATCAGCAAGAATGATGTGATCGCCATTTATAACCGGGAAGTGTTAAAACATGATATGGCAACTTCAATTTCCGGTTATATCAATTCCCTGGAGAAATTTAAGCGGATAGAATTAATGGATGGTCAGGTACTGAGTGAAATTGAAGTGCCGGGAGATTTTGTAAATAAATCGTTGCAAGAGTTAGACTTGCGGCGGCGCTTCGGTATTGAGGTGATCCTGATTAAACAAAACTATGACCCTGAGAAAAAAGAAGCCCGGAAAGTGATTCCGCCTCATCCAGGTTATCGGTTTCATTTCGGAGATTCGGTTCTGGTAATGGGTCCCCGTCAAAGCCTTAATAAGCTCCGGAAACGGAAGAAATGAACCGGTGGATCATATTTAGTTTATCCTGAATGTTTCGCTCTGTAAGGAACTCTGCCATAACCTGTCCCAACGTGATCCCGTTGGGAGTGACGTTGTTTTGGGGTGAGCCATATCGCTGAATAGGGGCAAAAGTATTTAACAATTGCCCCGGACAAGATTCATTTTTCTTGGAAACACCAATGCAGAGATATTATATTATTACCAACTAATTGCTGTCTTTAGTTACGATAACAGCGGGAAAAAAGATGTCTGTCAGTGTCGCCATTATCAAAAAATTGGAAGAAGTAGAGCCGCATCTACGGGGTGTATTAATTGCATTGTTGGAAGAAATCGAACGGCAGCGGGAAGAAACGGTCACGAAGAATGAATTCAATGAACTAAAAGAAATTGTTAGAGAATTAGCTGATGCTCAAAAACGTACGGACCTCCGACTTGAAGAATTGGTCGAGATTCAGAGACGAACTGACCTCCGACTTGAAGAATTAGCCGAGGCTCAAAAACGTACGGACCTGCGACTTGAAGAATTAGCCGAGGCGCAGAAACGTACCGAACAGCGGGTAGAAGAGTTAACAGAAGCACAGAAAAGGACTGAACTCGCCATTATACAGACTCAGAACGAATTAAAAGAATTGGTTAAAGAACATGCCAAGACCCGCGCTGAGGTGGGAGGGCTCAGCCATACCGTAGGGTACATGCTTGAAAATGAAGCGTATAAGTATCTTCCCACCTTGTTGAAAAAGGAATTCGGGATTGAGGTGGAAGAAACGCTGGTGCGCAGATTCGTAACGGATCGCAGCGGCAGAGCGATTGAAATGAATATCATCGGAATGGGACGACAGAACGGGCAAAAGGTGCTGATTGTGGGGGAAGCCAAGTCGCAACTTTCCAAGAAAAAAATATCCACTTTTTTACGGAAAAAGGTGAGACCCCTGGAAGGCACCTTTGAAGGAGAATTGTTTCCGATTTTGGTTACTCACATGATCTCTGAATCGGACGTTGAAGAATATGCCCGGAAAAAGAACATCCGACGCATATATTATTCCTACGAGTTTATCTGATAGCGCATATCCCAGCCTGTTTTTTCCGGGTTTTAACTTTTTTGTTGTTCTCCTTCCGCCCCCTGTTCCGGAACCATTTTGGAATGGGGCTTACGAATACCAAAGAGCAGAATAAGCCCCATTCCAATCATAATCATCACATCCGCCACATTAAAGATGCCGGTGCGCAGCCAGCCAATTCCCATATTCATAAAATCCACTACCCTGCCATTGTTGATAATCCGGTCCAGGAAATTGCTTAGCCCGCCCCCGGAAATTAAAGAAAGACTGATAATCTGCACGCGGGTCAGGTGTCTGCCAAACAGCACATACCCCAGCAACACCAACAACAAAATCCCAACGACAACCGTCAACAGCCAGAAACGAACGTTCTCGGGCAGGCTGGAACCAAGCCCCAGCATGGCGCCGGTATTTTCTGCATATTGGAAGCGAAAGAAATCCCCCAGGTAAATTTTCGGTGCGCTATATTTTAAAGTGGTTTTGGCAATAATTTTGGTGAGGTGGTCAATGATGATGATAATCAAAATAATGGCGGTGATCACTCCGTACCGTTTCTTCTTTTCCAAATCCATTCCCTTTACGTTCAAATTGGTATAATCTTTTCGCTAATTGAATGCCAATAATAATATTATGGAAGGATTGAAACAACCGATTTCTTTGTTCCTATTCCAAAGGCGCCCTTGGTTGGGTTTTGCCGGAGGTGGCAGTGGTGGAAAATGAATACCAGAGCGGCAAATCGGGATTGCTGCCGGGATTCTCTATCCTTCCCGGTAGCGCTTGAGAACCTCCCGGAAGGGGGGTGACATCCATAAATCGGCAAAACGGTCAGTTTCCCATTTTATGAGGTCAGCAGGGGAGAGTGAAGCGGAGTTTCTGGCAAGCGCAAGAAATGATCTCACGGCTTCGGGAGGATGTTGATTGATTTTTTCCGCCAGCGACAGCGCTTCGCTAAGCAAATGGCCCGCCGGTGTAATGCGGTGAATAAACCCGATGCGCAGCGCTTCCCGGGCATCAAACTTTTCACCAGTGAGCAGAAAGCGTAAAGCAGTCATTTTGGGCAATTGTTCCAAAAGGCGTTTCCCGCCACCCCAACCAGTGATGATGCCATTGGGCGCCTGTCGAAAAGTAAACGTTGCATGTTCGGCAGCGATGCGCAGGTGACAGGCGGTGATGATTTCACATCCCCCACCGAGCGCCTGACCATTGACAGCAGCTATCACCACCCGTTCCCCTTCGTACAAGCGGTTGAGTATTCCCTGCATGCGCTGTGACATTTTTAGGCAGGCTTCCCGGGTGGTCAGGGTGGCAAAATAACGGAGATCGCCGCCGGCGCAAAAACTTTCTGTCCCGGCGGCAGTCAAAATGATAGTGAGAATTTGGGGAGATGCCTCTACCTCATCTAAAATCGTTGTCAACCGCCCCATCATCTCTTGATTGATGGCATGGTGCACTTCCGGGCGGTTGAGGCGGATGATAGCCACCTTTTCCAGACGTTCTAAACTAACCATAAAAGTCTAAATCCGAGAGTTTGTCGGTATCATCCTCTTGATCCCCCAGGGTAAACATGCTGCTCAGCAGATCCCGAAATTGAATACCGGCATCCACCAGGTATTTGCTGATGAAAGAGTATTCCGCTAATCCATGCAGGGCAAACTCCATTAAAAAGAATCTCGTATCTTCGTCGGCTTTCGGCTGATATTTTCGGACCAATTGTTCCAAACCCGGGATGCTAAGCAAAATTTCCCGATACCGGGAGGTCGGGATATCGGTCAGCAAATCAATTTGATTTCCCCTGCCAAACCAATCGGCAATCAGTTGATAAGGATTGTGTTTTTCATCTTTCTTGAATTGTTCCGGGTCCGGAAAGAGTGACGGGAAGAGGGTGCGGATCGCTTTGCCGATCAGAATTTGCGCCACTTTGGCGGGTCCTTCCTGCTCACCTTCGTAAACCAGTTCGATTTTTCCGGTGATGGCAGGGATAACGCCCCAAAAATCGGTAATACGCACGGAAACGGCTTCTTCATCAAACAGCAACGCCCGGCGCTCCGCAGCGCTGACCAGATTCTCATAAGCAGAGATCGTCAGCCGTGCCGAGACGCCGCTGCGGGAATCCACATACTCGCTTTGCCGGGCTTCAAAGGCAATTTGTTCAATCAATTCTTTGGCAATTTCTGATATCTTTACCCGGTGTTGCTGCTCAGGTGCCAGATGGGATTCCTGCTCGGTTATCTTGCGAGCGACCTGAATGGTTTTGGGGTAGTGGGTCAGGATTTGGCTGTCAATCCGATCCTTCAGCGGGGTAACAATGGAACCGCGGTTGGTATAATCTTCCGGGTTGGCAGTAAACACAAACTGGATGTCCAGCGGTATCCGCAATTTAAATCCCCGAATCTGAATATCTTCTTCCTGCAAAATATTAAAGAGGGCAACCTGAATGCGTGCCTGCAAGTCCGGCAATTCATTAATCACAAAAATACCACGATGCGACCGGGGCACCAAACCGAAATGAATCACCCGTTCATCGGAATAAGGCAGTTTCAGGGTGGCAGCTTTAATGGGGTCTGTATCGCCGATTAAATCCGCCACCGATACATCCGGGGTTGCCAGTTTCTCGGTATAACGTTCACTGCGATGCAGCCACTCAATGGGCGTGCTGTCCTGCAACTCCTTGATTAAATCGTTTGCATACCGGGAGATGGGACTCAGCGGATCGTCATTTAATTCGGCACCTTCCACGACCGGCACATATTCATCCAACAGTTCCACCATCTGGCGGGCGATGCGTGTCTTTGCCTGCCCCCGCAACCCCAACAGCAGGATGTTATGCCGGGAGAGAATCGCCCGTTCGATATCCGGGATTACCGTGCCTTCATACCCGATAATGCCCTCAAACAACGATTCCTTCCGGCGCAGTTTGCCAATTAAATTTTCCCGCAGTTCATCTTTGATTGAACGGGGATGATATCCGCTTGCTTTTAAATCACCCAGTGTTTTAATCTTTTGTATATCTTCTTGTGTAAACATATTTCAGTTCTCCTGTGTAGACTCACCAAGTTCCGTCTCTCGGTTACTGATACAACAAGGTTTGTCGGTCCGTTACGGCTCCCCCCTCCCCTCTCTTACCTTACCCGCCGACGACGATTTCGAATATAGTCTTCAAACAGATACTCTCCCAATCCTTTTAAACTGCTGTAAAAAGCCCTGCCGTTGTTCACCTGGGTAAATTCCCGCACAAATTGCTGCAAGTAGGGATCACGGGCTACCATAAAGGTGGTGATGGGAATATGCAGCTTTCGACACTGCCTGGCAAGGCGCAGGGTACGGTTGATAATTCTCCGATCCAATCCGAACGGATTTTTGTAATATTTTAAACCTTCCTTTAAGCAGGTCGGTTTGCCATCGGTGATCATAAAGATTTGCTTATTGGTCGTTTTTCGTCTGCGCAGAATGTCCATCGCCAGTTCCAGTCCTGCCACGGTGTTGGTATAATACGGTCCTGCCTGCAGGTAGGGCAGGTCTTTTATTTCAATCTGCCAGGCATCATCTCCAAAGACCAGCACATCCAGGGTATCTTTTGGGTATCGGGTGGTGATTAACTCTGAAAGCGCCATGGCGACTTTTTTAGCAGGGGTAATGCGGTCTTCACCGTAGAGAATCATGGAGTGGGAGATGTCAATCATCAACACCGTGGAGGTTTGGGTGAGGTATTCGTTTTCCACCACCTCCAGGTCTCTTTCGGTTAGTTTAAAATCGCGTATTCCATGATGAATCTGAGCGTTGCGGATCGAATCGGTCATATCGATTTGATCCAGGGTGTCCCCGAATTGAAATTCCCGGCGGTCCGTGGTCGGTTCATCCCCCATGCCGGCGTAAGGGGAGCGGTGCTGTCCCCGGCGGACTTTTTTTAACTTCCCGAAAATCTCTTCCAGGGAGCGTTTCCGGATGGTCTGTTCCGATTTGGCAGTCATGATAAAAGTGCCGCCACCGGAATCGTCATCCCGAATATATCCCTTATCTTTTAATTCCTGAATAAAGTCCCCCATCCCGTATTCATCAGTCGTTAAACCATATTTTCGATCCAGCAGGTTCAACCAGTGCAGCGCTTCCGCCACATCCCCGGCAGTATGGGTAAGAATTTGCAGGAACAAATCCAGCAATTGTTCGAAGGTACTCTTCCCGGAATCATCGGGGATGTATTCTGTAAAACGGTAACCAAACATGTAGACCTCAACGACTGCTTTCTGGTGAATTCAGCTTTTGTTGGGTGAATCTTAAAAAATTTAGAGGAATGCTATCTAACTTGTTCCGTTTACCCTCGGTTATGGTAAATGAAAATTATAAGGTTATCCAGGTTGAAACGATATTGTTTTCGCACCCTGGTAATATGACATCAAGCAAGGAGTGTTTGCAAACTATTTTTTGGGAGATTCGGTTGCGCTGTGGCTTACGTTTTCAGATGTGCATTTAATATCTCTATGAACTCATGCTCGATTGACTTCCCTTTATCCCGGGCATACCATTTGTGTAATTCCTGGTAAATATCCCCCTTCTCCCACCCTTCATGCTGTAAGCGGGCAAACAATTCTGCGGCTTCCCGGGGACGAGGTCCCCAGGTAAACAATTCATTTCCGGTTTTATCAAACACCACCAGTTTGGGAATCCCTTGTTTTCCATTGGTCAGATATTGGTTCATAATGTCGGGATTCTCATCCCGCAGTAATATCCGAAGTTCAATTCGAGGATTCTCTTTTGCCATTTTGCTTATCATCGGGAGTGATTGAGCGGAATCGCCGCACCAGGCTTCCGTGAGCACCATCCACAACTGGGGTTTGTCTATCCGGCGAAGGAGTGTCCGTAACTTATCGGACAGCCGGTATGTTTTTTCGAGACGCGCTGAACGCTGAAAGTTAAGGCGCGTATAATATATCAAGGGATCTTCGTCCAAACTTACCGCCCCGGTTTGGGCAGCTTTCTTTTTCATGTTGTTCAAATATTCCGGGTAGGTCATGCCCTTTTGGGCGCGTTTCCGTAAAGAATCCGTTTCAAGCATCGGCAGTTTTTAAGTTTTTTGCTATGTTTTTCCCGGCATTCTATCAAATTTTTCTGCTATAAAATTACCAGGAACAATCCCGATTTTCATCCTGGCGATAAACTTAACCGATAAACGAGAGACATGCAATTCCTTTATTTGCAGTGGATCATTTTATTCGAAGAAAACCGGGGTTGGGAAACAGACCAGAATTGTTTTTCTGCTAATTTATAGTACCAATGATCACTTTGAGTTGCCTGGGAGCAACCCCACCCCTGATATTACCGTACCAACAACATTTTACGGGTAAAAACGTATTGTTTACGCCCATGGCCGGGAGTGTTCGAACTTTTTCCCGGTAGTGGGGTTACCCCAAGCCGATAGAAATAAACCCCACTGGCAACTGCTCCCCCCCTGTCATCTCTGCCGTCCCATTGCACGGTGTAACGACCGGCAGCTTTGTGTTCTTTTACAAGGGTTCTGACCTTTTGACCGAGCACTGTGTAGATTGATAAATCTACGGAACTGACAATCGAAATACGATAGCTAATAGCTGTTTCCGGATTAAACGGATTGGGATAATTCTGGAACAGGGCAAATTGATTGGGCGCCAACCCCCCGGTATCCTTTATACGGGTAGGGGTAAATCCCAGCGCAGTCAACATCGGTTGAATTTCCGGATTCGCCATAAATAAATTCCAGCAAAGCTGAGTCCGGTAATTCTCTATCATCACGACAATGGGTCCCTGGTCTATAGCAATATAGCTGGCAGCATACCAATTCTGATCCGGGTTGAAAGCATCTTTAAAACCGAATTCCCCCCAAAGACTTGCACCCAGGGTGTGGTAAAAGTAGTTCAAAGTTGCCATCGATTCTTCGGGAAGATAAGGCATGGCACTGAGGGCAGCAGTAGGAGTGATGGTACCGTTATCATTGCTAAAGGGAGCATGGGCACTGTATCCCCAGGGATCATCGCTGGCGGTAAGCCCCCAGGAAAGTGAATCGTAACCGGTATGATTTTGCGGATTATTGATGCAATAGGTGCGATTAATTAATGAAATGTTCTTACTATTTTCAAAATAGTTAGCGTAATAATCTGCCTTATCGCGGGGATCAAATCCCATGTAGGAATAGTGGGTGAAAAAAAGTGGTCCGCCGTAATCGACGCCGACCCATTGATGGTAGCCGTAAAAATCGTTCCCATTAAGGTACGGATATGCCCCGGACCTTGCCCACCCCTGGTGATATAGCAGCGGTGGGATGCCATGGGTAGGAGAGGCAACTGCCAGCAAATACACAATATGCGCTTCGTTATAGCCCCGGATGGGTAAATTAATTAGCCATCCGAAGTTCGGAGACCAGTGCCAATACAACACATTTCCATTAGGATAGCGTCGGTACCAATCCCACTCTACTTCCTGCCAGAGTTGATCGATGCGGTCGCGGATTTCGGTTTCCACCGGGTTAGTCTGTTGATAATACTGTCGGGCAGTCAGCAACCCCTGTATCAAATAAGCGGTCTCCACCAGGTCGCCGCCATCATCAAACTGGCTGAAAGGGATGGTTTCACCGGTTGCCCCGTTTATCCAGTGGGACCAGGCGCCATGATATCGACTGGCGGTGTCCTGCAAAAAACGAATAATTTTCAACGTGCGTGCCGCGGCAGAATCACGGCTGATAAATCCCCGTTCCGACCCGACAATGAGTGACATCACCCCAAAACCGGTGCCCCCGGAGGTGCAAACATCCCCGGACCCCAACCGCTCCCGCGCCAGACCACTCACCGGGTGTCCGTAATCATAAAAATAACGAAAGGCAGCTTCCTGAACCGAAGTGAGTAGTTCATCATCCGTCATGGCAGCTGAGGTGGCAGAGACCGTATCGGAAGGAGAAGATTCTTCCAGGGCATAATTGACCGTGGTAATATAGTAGTAGTAGGTTTGATTGTTCTGACCAAAAAAATCGCTGTAAAGATGAACCTGGTGAGGAGAGGAGGTCAGGCGGGTAAAATTACCACCCGGCAGAGCGGACCGGTAAACATGATATCCGAAAATATTCGGATCGGGATTAAATCGCCAGCGCAGGTCAATGCGGCTGTCGTAACCCTGGGCGGCCACACCCTGGGGAGGGTTTGGGAGCGTTCCCCCGCCCCCCATCGCCTGAACCGCTCGAATCTCATCCACCCATACCAGGTGATCGACATTATCCGCTGTGCGTTTGTAATGATAAATGGTTTTAATATGAGTGAAATCGGCATTCTCCGGTCCCGGATGAAAAGCAGAAATCGGAATGCTCACTTTCTGCCAGGTGATGCTGTCATTATCCACACCGGAAAAATAGTTGCCAATCCACACCCGGCTGCTCTTATGATTGTTGATATCTTCCAATGCCATATCCGGCAAATCTACCGGGGCAATAGCCTGGGAAGCATTGATAAAGTAGGTAATGCTGTCATACTGGGTTAAATCGTAAGCCACCCAATCAACAGAAGCCACCGCAATACCCCAGTCTCCAATGGATGAGGAACGCCAGTGCAGTCGTAAGCTGTGTGTCCCCTGGTAGGGGTGATTACTATCCACCGGAAATTTGTCACCGGTGGGTCCGGTTGTTTCCAAAAAACAATTCCCGGTGTCAAAACCAAAGGAGTAATCATAATATTGATTGTTGGGACTTTCCGAGAAAAAAATAACATCTCCCTGGGCATAGCCCCTACCACTGTAGAGGAACATCAGGGCAAGCATCATAAGAGAATACTTCATTGCCAAAAATCTCCTAATATCTGGATTTTAACTCTTCCCGGTACTACGGGTTAGAAATCTACTTCAATTTGTGCCGGAAATTCCCGAACAACAACAAAACCGTGCTCAAACGCCCGGTTGATTTTTCCGTTAATCCGAATTTCCGTCGGGGGGTGGCTGCCAGGAATACGAATCCAGAATCCTCCCTCAGGAATATTGAGATTGCCTGACAGGGTAACCCGGTAACCACTTCCCGTTTTCCGATAAGTATAGCTTACCTCTCCAAAATAAGTCGGTAACCCGGTAACGCGAATTCCCCCTGGTGATTCCAGCCAATCATCATATAACCCGGCTCCAATGACCAGAGTTTGCGGTTCTCCCGTTTCATACACCAACATGGACCGGAACGCATTAATAAACTCCGATCCGACCCAGCTATGGGGCATGTCACCAATAAACCCGGGGGTACGATATTGTTTGCGCACCACTTCCGCCCAATGGTGCCAGGCGGGGGGACGTTGGTCGGTAAAGAAAAAGTTAAACAACTCTTGCGCCCGTTTCGGCTGCCCCCGGTAAATAAATGTTCCTGCCAGGCGTAATTCATACGGTGTGTAATTCGTCCATTGAAAAGATGGCTGTAACCGCTTCCGAAAGTATCGATAATAGCGATCAAAGGTATTGGTGGCATAAGGCTCCGGCAGGTGAGCAAGCTCCCCACAGGGGTAAATGGCTATTGCCGTGGAGGTTGCATCAAAGTCGCCCAATTCCACACTGCCGGGAATAAAATCGATTTGATGAATTTTGACGGCTGAACGGATGGAGCGGTATATTGACGCTCGAAAGCTATCGAGCGCTGCCTCCCAATGCTTCGATTGACTTTGATCACCAAGAATGCGAGCCATGGTTACCGCATCCTTAAATCCTTTCACTCCCCAGAAATCATCCCAATAGGAATGCATGGGCCTGGCAGAATATCCCTCATGGCTGATTGACTCCGGGAACAAACCGTAACAAGCTTGTTGAACCGGGGGTCCATACCGATACGGTTCGGTAACTCGCTGCCGAATTAACTCTTCCATGTATTGGACTGCTTTTTGTACATTCGAATAATGTGCTTTTAAAAAGGTGGTATCCCGGGTGAAGCGGAAATACTCCATTACCGCAAAAATGTATTCTCCATGGCTATCATTTTCCGGGGTAGGGTCCGGACCCCGGCGATCCACCACGCAGGGTATTTTCCCGTTGGCATATTGATACGTTGAATACCAGTCCAGGAACTCCCGTACCTCCTGCCGAATGTTAAACTTCAGCAAGGCAGAGGAACTCAATGCACCATCGCGAATCCAGGAGCGTTCGTATGACCGGGAACCGGGTTGGATTCCCGAACTATCCCGATTGATCAAAATGTAGGCAAGATTTGCCCGGAGGGAATTCAGAAACCGGGTGGAACGTACCGAAGGGGGGAGTTCAATCCGGAAACGATTGAGAACCGATTGCCAGGAATCGATATTTCGGCAAAGTCGGGATTCGATTTGCCTGGCAGAATGAACCGGGTATGATTCCATTTGAGCCGGGTAAAAGGGCACCATTATCCATAAAGTTGTACTATCGCCCGGTTGTAGATTAAAAGGATAGCGAAATGCGCCCGACGCATAACCGGTATGGTCGGTCACCTGCTGTCCATTTGGCAGCTGGTCTTTTGCTATCCAATCGGTAATCAGTCCTTCATCAAATTTCAGCGCCCCAAAAGCCATCCCTTTTGCTACCGCCCTCACCACCTGCTCTCCATTAACCGTCACTTTTCCACCATGGTAAGTTAACGATTTAATACGGGCAACCCCGCCTTCCCAATTCAAATTCTGCCAGGGAGGATTCACCTGGAAAGGACGAATGGCTATATAGAGATTTCCCCGGCAAACAACATTTCCGGTATTTCTTACCCGGTATCCGATGTAAAGGGTTGACTTTACCGGATTGCCATTCGTAAAAGCCTGGATGGTTAATTCCGGGTTGATGGCATTCCATCTTACCCGGGGGATGGGCAGGTAACCTTGCTCCAATTCCTGGATTAACTTAACATCATTCCAGGTGATTAAATGCCCATCGACAAAAAGAAATGGCTCCAGGGAAAAGCGCGATTTATCAACCTCCACCATCCCCTCTTCATTGATCAATGCCTCTTTCCTGTCGCCATTTACCCCAATTGCTGTCCAGTAACTCTGTTCGTTATAAAAATAACGTGGGTACACTCCCCGGGGCGCTTCCCCGGCAAGATGGGCAAAAAAAGCGTTTGGAGAACGGGAAAAATCCAATGGCGCGATACGGATATCGCGAATGCCATAACCTTTTCCCCGCGAACTTTTGATAAAGTGGACTTTAATATACCGCGCTTCCCCGTTGGGCAGCATAAGGTAGCGACGATTACCACCCCCCTTATAAACAGTGTAGGCAGTATTCCATTGTTTATGATTGTCGGAAAGCAGTACCCGGTAAGCAACGGCATAGTCCAGACTGTCCCAGTCGATCACGATACCGCCAAATTCATGATGTTTCTGGAAATCGAGCAGGATTTCCTGGGAATCGGAGGGGACACTGTGCCAGGAAGTTTTCGGAGTACCATCCAGGATGTTTCCCACCGGGTATGCCGGGGAAAGCCGGGAAGTTGCCGCGGCAATGGGATAAGGTGGGGTCGTATCGGGAACGGCTAACGGTTCAAATGAAAATTCATCAATGTAAACACTCCCCTTGCCGCCGGTAGCGGAAGAAACGATAAATTCAAACGTATTTACCTGGCGAAGCGTTTTATCTGCCGTGGGCCCCCAGGCGAAGATGATATCCCGTTTTCTAATCGTAAATTGTTGCCATTCCCGGGGGAAGTCAAAATTTCGTTTGATCTCCCACCAGACATTCTCCCCACTTTCATCTACCAATTTAAACTCCAGGTTGTTTACCGGAAGATCGCTTTTCAGGTAAAATGAAAACCGGAAGTTTTGGGGGAGTTCCATGGGAATCCGTTTTCGAACGCCGCCGTAACCGGTTCCCTGGATAAAGTCAATCCCCATCTTCAGGCAGTTTCCCCGAATCCCTTCCACAATGGCGGTGTCCACGGTTACTCCTTCGGATTTATGAATCTCCCAACCCCGGGTGGTGTTGAAGTGGTCTAACATGGTCTCCTGCGCCCGAAGGGTGAGCAAAAACGATAATGAAAGCAGGGTGGCGGTGATAATCCCCAGGATACTGGAACACTTTTCCGGAACGTTATTCCCGGGGCAGAATAGCCGGAATATGTTTTCCTTAGCTGATTCCATTAGTTTAACCTCTGAAATCCCAATATCTCCAACCCTCTTTGAATGACCGGGTCTTCCATGGCGTATTTCCAAATCATCCCGCTGCGATAATTTTCTATCATTAACACAATAGGCCCCTGATCGATACCAATACAGTCTTTATCAAACCAATTTACAGTGGGATTAAATGCATCCACAAACCCGTATACACCCCAGAGACCATTCTCACCGTAGCGGCGGTACATGGAGAGCAAAGTGGGGATTACGAGTTCCGGAGCAAAAACGATGGAAGCAGCCACTGCGGTGGGAGCGATGGTGCCATCGTCATTGAGCACCAAATCCGGCCCGCTGGTTCCCCGGGCAGTGTAGTAAAAGAACCGGCGACTTTCGGTATTGTATTGCGGACCGGGACCATCACATGCGGTTAATCCCCAGGTGAGGGAATCATATCCTGCCCAGCCGGCAGGATTATCAATAGCATACTGCCGCTGAACCAAAACCGCCCGCCGGGAATTTTCAAAATAATCCAGGCCCTTTTGCCGCATATAAGCATCAGCGATTCCCCGGAAATCCACAAAAAGATGGGAATACTGATGCCCGAACATTGGGGGAAACGAGACCAGGGAGATGCCGGGATACGGTGTGCGCCAGTCATAAAAGCTCAACCATGTACGATAAGCTTTTTCAGCACCAGGAAACCCGCTGCCGGCAGCCAGGATGTATAAAATCAAAGCTTCGTTATACCCCACCCAACCAATCGGTTCAAATCCCTTCTCAGGCCGCCAGCCCAGGGAAATGGTGGCAGAATATTTACCGGTGTCCGGTAAGGTCATCCATCCCCAATCAACCCGGGTGGTTAAAGAATCTGTCAATTTGCGAATCCGCTGTTCGGTTTCCCCGGGTTGATCATAAAATTGCCGGGCAAAACGGATTCCCGCTAACAGGAGGGCGGTATCCAACGAAGACAATTCCGATTCCCAGGTGCGTTTTCCGGAATCCATGTTTAAAAAATGATAGAAGAAGCCGTGGTAACCGGTGGCAAGGGAATCGGTGCTTTGCTCCGAACCCAGGAAAAATGCGAGGGTATTCAGGGTTAGATGAGCGGCTTGTTCACGGGATATCCAACCCCGTTGTGCACCGACTGCCCAAACGGCAAGTCCAAATCCTGTGGCGGCAATGCTTGCCGGTGCGTAAGCGGTTGATCGATCCCGAACCAATCCCTTTTGGGGATTGATTTCGTTAATGAAATACAGAAAGCTGCGGTGCTGTAAGGTATCCAGAAAAGCCTGTTCATTTTCTGTAAGAGATTGGTATGCGGGGGTAAGCTGTTTGCTGACCCTGTGGGGGTTCCCTGCACAATCGGGCACGATGAACAATAGAAAAAGAAATCCGGCAAAAGAAATCACCAAATGTATGTTGGGAAAGGACACTTTTCGCATTTGTTATCCCAGCTGCCCCTCATTCACCCGTTAGAATTGCCACCACATCATACTCGCCTTCCGGCTGGGGGGGCACCACATTGCCCGGGTAAAGGATGCCATTTAGCTCAAATTCCTTCACTCCACCACATTTCCCGTGGGGATTCCGAAAAGTGATATGATACAGGGCGTTTCTGAACCGACGGTTTACTTTAATCTCCTGCCATGCCGGGGGAAAGCATGGAACCAATTGTAACCCCTTCTCCTCCGGGCGCACCCCGCATATCGCTTCTAAAGCAATGGTAAACAGCCACCCCGCCGAACCGGTATACCATGTCCAGCCTGCCCTGCCGTAGTATGGAGAATCTTTTCCCTCGATATTGCCGGGAAGTACGTATGGTTCAGCCAGGTATCGTTCCACATCCTTCCCGGTCTGGCAAATGGGGTTGAGTTTCCGAAACAGGCGGTAAGCATCTTCCGCCCGATGTAGCATGGCAAACGCCAGCACACTCCAGGTGGCGGCATGGGTATAAACGCCCCCGTTTTCCCGAACACCGGGGGCATATCGCGTGATATAGCCAATAAAGGGATCCGCTTTTCGGTATGCCGGTTGAAACAGCATCATCCCGTTATCCCCTTCCAGATGCTCCAACATTGCCCGGGCAATTTGATCCCGGCGATTCTCATTTGCTACCCCGCTAATAATTGCCCAGGTCTGTGAATTCAGGTAGATTTTATTTTCTTCCTGTGAGGGGTCCCCCAGCGGGGTGCCGTCATCCTTGGTGGCGCCAATATACCACTGCCCGTTCCAACCATGCTTATCCAACGCCTCCTTCAAGTCTTCCGCTCTTTTCCGATAATGATGGGCAATTTGGGGTTGCGGTATCGGGCTTTTGGTTTCCAAAATGTCTGCCCATTGGGTCAGGATATCATACAAAAACATGCCTAACCAGATGCTTTCGCCCTTCCAGTTTAATCCCACCGCACTAAATCCGTCACACCAGTCACCGGCACCAATCAGCGGCAGCCCTCGTTTACTGAACCGGCGAAGTACCACCTCAATCGCCCGGATGCAGTGTTCCTGAAGGGTGTCTTCCCCCCCGTCATAAAAAGGAACCACTTCAATCAACGCATCATACCTTCCCACTTCTCTAAAAAAACGCTGCAACATAAAGGGAAGCCAGAGCAAATCATCGGTCATCTCGGTTTCCAACCCCACATCACTCAGGGGGTGCCACCAGTGGAGTACGGTTCCCTTTTGAAATTGATGGCGGGCATGAAGTTTGATTTGTTCTAACATTTCCGATGGCTGGTGGGTAAGCCACACCTGGCTGGATTGGAGCTGATCCCGGAATCCATAAGCACCGGATTGCTGGTAATATCCGGCTCTTGCCCATAAATGCCCGGAAAAAACCTGGTATTTCAGCCAGATATTGGTTAGCAAATTGAAGGAGGCATCCGGGGTATGCACCCACACCCGGCTGGTTAGCTCTCGCCAGAAAGCTTTCACCCGTTTTAGTTCGGCAACTGCTCTTTCCACAGTATTATATTTTTCGATGTAGGGTTGAATCTGAGGGGAAAGGGGCTTGCTGTCATCCTTATCCGGTTGACCGAGGAGAAAAACTACGTTTTTTTCCCCACCGGGCGGTAATTCAATATCCACAGCAAGGGAAGCGGCAGCATCTTCAAAACGCCCGCTTTTTCGGGCAAATGTGCCTGCTCCAATTCCCTGCGGTCGGTGGAAATCGCCATACCGACCGATCAAATTCTCCTTACTGGCATCCCAGCCACTGACCGCTGTATTAACGGAATGGAACCCCAGGTACTGCCAGTCGGTATTCCAGTGACCCCGGTTGCTCGGTATTTCCCAAATATTTTTTGCTGCCAGTATCGTTGAATTTTCCGGGTCGTATTCGGTGGTGATAAACAGTTTATGAAATTCCCGATGATTATCGGGGCCGGCTCCTAAGTTCCATTCCAGATAGGATGTTAATTGGAAGCGTCTGAATTCCTGCCCGGTATTCCGCAGACGGCAAATCCAGATTTCCACCGGATCATCTTTGGCGGCAAACAACGTCCAGGAGGTTTCTATACTGCCGAACCGTTGCTCAAAAACACTATACCCCAATCCATGCCGAACCCGGTATTGATCATAGTTTGCCTGAACGGGTTGATATGCCAGGGAGCGCAATTCATTGGTATCCAGATCACGCAGGTAAAGCCATTTCCCCCAATTGTCACGGATTAAATCCTGATTCCAGCGAGTTAAGCGATTTAGATTGGCGTGGGTACGCCAGGTAAATCCTCCTCCTGCTTGACTGATAATGAATCCAAAATCACCATTTGAAATCACATTTGTCCAGGGGCGGGGTGTATCCGGGTGGGTAATGATGTATTCGTACCCATCCGAAGAAAAATGTCCATATTGGTTTTCAAATTCCTCGTATTTTTCAGTAGCCAATTCCAATCCATTCATCCTCGTTGTTTATTCGTTAACGGTTTCTCGGTTTCATTTGCCGGTAGGAGGAAGAGTTTCCTTTAATTTTCCGGCTCACCAACTTTATTTCTTTTTCCTAAAACCGAAAGCCCAGGGTGAACCGCTGGGTTTGCTGTAATATCCCGTAATCTGCCCAGGCATAGTCAAAACTTAAACGATATCCGGAAAGCCCTACTTGTAAACCGGCTCCCAGCACCACCCCACCTTCCAGGTCCTGAAGAAACATATCTCGATACCCGCCCCGCAGGGAAAAGAATTCCCCGTAGTTCCATTCACCGCCGAAACTGATGCTTTCGGTGTTATCATTAGGGTGAGCGGCATCCACTGCAACAATTACTTTTTGATTTCCCCCGAGACGGATGGGATAAGAAATACCGGCGCGAAAAATAGTAGGCAGTGGAAAATCATCAGTGCGCAGTTCCGCCGGAAGTTGGTCGTTATCACCGTATTTGTCAGGATCAAAATCGTAATTAAGGAAAAGGTCCCGGCCGTTATAGCCGGTGCGGGGACCAAAATTCGCAATGGCTGCTCCTAAAATGGGACCGTTATCCGCCAGTTGGTATTGCACACCGATATTCAATGCAAAACCGGAAGCGCTGCTGTGCCAGATGGTTTCCCGAAGATAATTGATTTGTACACCCATGGAAATCCGATCGGTCAGCATCTTCCCGAACCCCATGCCCATTGAAAAGTTGGTAACGCTGTAACGCTCCCCGGTGCCCAGCGGCTGTTCCACTGTGCGAACGTCTATCTCGCCGGAGTTAAGGGAAGTGATTTGCACCATCAACGTACCCATCCCGCTCAACGGTATGCCAGCGATCAGGTAATTATAATTGATGTCCGCCAGCCAGGGGCTATGGGTAAATTGAATCTGCACATCCGGCAATCTTCCCAGGCTTGCCGGGTTATGGTATGCCGAGATCACTTCACCGTACATGGCAGCACCGGCGCTTCCCAGGGCAGCATTACGCGCCCCCGGTTCAATTTTTAAAAACTGCCCGATGGTGGTGCCTACCTTGGTCTGGGCACACAGGTGTGCCCCTGCGATTAAGAAAAACACCGTCATTATCGCAAGGCTGATATGATGCCGATTCTTCATCATCTATTCACCTTCCATACCATTCAAACATACTATTTGCCATTCCGTCATCCCTGTTTTTGCTCTAAGCGCAGGTGCCCGTGGGTATCATGTTTTTCCTTCAATTTTATTTTCCGGCGCTTGTTTCGGTAAATCCGGGCAATTTGCTACCGGATTTCTAAGAGGGTGTTTGAAAAGTATTGGAAAACACTGTCATTCCGGTTTTTTCCGGCGTTTTTTCGGAAAAAACCGGTCATAGACTCCGTTGGAGAATCTCCCTGCTCAAAAAGGGAATTCCCGTAAACCAGAGTCTTACACCGCTATTCTTCTTCGCTTCAACCGGAATGACAGGGGCGTCTCAAACACCCTCTTCGGGGCAGCCTGCACCTTTCTGCTATTTGATGACCGCAAATTTGCCGATATACGGGTCCCGATCTTTAGACGCCACATGAAAAATATACAACCCGGGGGCAATTTCTAAGTTATCCTTGGTGCGCAAATCCCAGGCAACATATCCCTTGGTGATATTACCACTGTGAT
Organism: uncultured Calditrichaceae bacterium; assembly: GCA_964471235.1. Classification (GTDB taxonomy): domain Bacteria; phylum Calditrichota; class Calditrichia; order RBG-13-44-9; family J075; genus CAYYGL01. The sequence goes on along the minus strand of CAYYGL010000005.1, from coordinate 25,242 downwards.
GCAGGGTCTGCACCAATTCTCCGTTGATAGTAAAAATACGAATAGTGCAATTGGGGGGTAAAGCGCGGAATTCAATCCGTCGCTCTCCCCTGCCGGAAACGGCAAAGCGCTGCGGTTCAAAACTGGCTGCCGCTACATAAGGATTGGGCACCACGTAAGGTTTTTCTTTGGAGCTTCTTGCTTTTCGCGGATCATAGGTTTGACCGAACGTTTGAAAAGTAAAGGCATCACCATTCTCAAAAGGGTAGATGAGCTTTACTTCGTAAACGTCTCCGCTGCCAAACAGTGATGACGGCGGGTCTCCTTTAATGCTGATATTCCAGACAGGTGCAATCAAATTAGTATCCGGGCTTTGTTCCGTTAACACTTCGATCTCTTCATCGGGGTCGCTGAGGGTGGTATCGTTGTTGATATCGAAAAAGCGGAATTTCAAACGCACATCCCCTGAATCGGTAACAGCAAAAACCCGAAATTTAGCCGGGCGGGTGGGATCCGGCACCGGCGGACCAAACAGCCGGATGGAGGTATCCACCACCACATCGCTGAATTCGATGCGAAGATTATCGGGAAAGAACGGGCGGCGGAGGTTTATCGGCAAAGTGGTTGCATATTCGATCTGTAACTCTCCGTCCGTGGAACTCCCATCTACAAATCCGCTGGCATTCGTGTCGATAGTAACCGTTTCGGGAGTCCATACATCAACCAGGATGCCGTCTCCAACCGGTCCCCGCCCTTCCCCGTGAAAGTGCCGCCCGGTTAAATACAGGGTATCCCCGCTGGTCATATCAAAGAGACCGTAATGGGTAGCATGAATACTGTCACGCGGGCTGAAAAATTCCACTTTCAGGGTATGATCATTCGGAACCAACCGGGAATTTAATACCCGGAGGTCAATGGTGCCAAAGCCTCGACCATTCACATGAGCTGCCCGGGAAACCTCTGCTGCGGTAAATCCCAATGCCGGTGGATTAGGACGCACCTCCACCACGTTGGGCGGTAGGATGGTGCCGCCGCGAAGGGTACGGCTTACGGTAATCGGGTTTTCCGAGGGATAAATTTCCAGGGAATCCGACCCCTTGTCGTACGCAGTGACGGCGTAGTAATAAAGCTGCCCGTTGGTGACGGTGGAATCGGTATATGTGTGGGTAATACCAGTTTCATCCCCCAGAAAGTAGGCAACTCCCTCCACGGTGGTTACAGAAAAGCCTGCCACGCCATCGACTTTATCGAACTGGGCTATCGGTCTGCCATTTCCCAGGGGGCCGCTGCCAGTGCCAGTGGTAATGACCTTGGGGTCTAAAAAGGTAGGGTCGGTTGAACGATAGATTCGATACCCTTCAAAATCATTACTGTTGGTTACCGGATCAAATGCCCGTTCAGCGCGATCATCCCAGGATAAGGTGACAAACCCGTCCCCGGCAAAGGCTTTCACAACCGGCTGAGGAGGCGGCACGGCAAATTGATAATTCGATTTATAAATTTGCTGAACCACCCTGGTGGTATTTTTCAATTCCCGTAAATCTTTCCCAAACCCAAGTGCCAGGCTAAACCGCTCTGTTTTCCCGGCCGGCAGTTCAAAGGGCCCTGAAGCAAAAAGGAAACCGATATTATAATTTTCCACCAGGGCATTATCAAACGAGGAATCGGAGGTAAAAAAATTCCAGAGCCGTTCGGGCCAGTGTTTATCATTGGTAAAAAACAAGATATCATCTATTTGGGGATCGGGTACCCCCTGCCCGGCGCGGATCCGGTTCATTTTAAACCCGGTTAATCCGATTTGATCCGATTCATCCACATCGGTTTTGTCGAAATTGGGTTCGCCGTTGGTGGGGACGCCGTCTTTTTCTCCGGTGTCATGGGTATCGAAAATGCCGTCAACACCGGTGTCATGAAATTCCGCCACCCAATCCATATCCTCATCACCGGTCCACCACACCCCGGCACGATAAGCCGGGCGATTTTCCAACGGACCAAAGAACGCCTCAAACTCAGCCAGGTCATAATGGGATTCCACATAATTCCGAATGGCATCCTGCCCCTCGATTAGTTGCCCGGGACCGCCATCGCGTCTTTCGTCTACTACCCCGTTGTTATCATTATCAATTCCATCAAACGGATTTCCCGGGGTTTCCATATAGGAATACCCCAGGTAACCGGTTGTCCCTTTCACCCCGTGCCCGTTTTTATCCCAGGTATAAACCAGGTTTAAACCGGCTTCTTTATCCCAGAAAGCATTGTCGTCATCCGATTCCGGAATGCCGTCCACCCCAATGCCGGAACCACCCACCCCGGAATCCATATACAGCCCGAAAATAATATTATCAATATAATCAGTGGTGCTCTCGTTGGTAATGTCGTAAACCCAGTAAATCACGTTTCCAGCCTGAGGATTTGCCCACTGCAATCCCCGTTGTTCCACCCGCAAGCCCAGGCCTCGCCTGCGAAGGGTATCCGGCAATCCTTCGTCTCGATTATCGGGGAAATAATCCCAGGCGTCGTAATATTGGTCGTCATACACCACGTAACTTTCCTGGTCAGCCACAATTGCTTTGCCAAAGTAGCCATTCCAGGAGCCGGGCCATCCGGGATCATCGGGGTCATCCAGCTTGTCAATCCACTGGCCGGGCCAGGTTCGGGGATCGTTACTCATTGCCGGGGACAGCCCCACATTGATGGTGGGATCATCCTGAAAATACCCGGGGCGGGGTTCAAATCGCATGATGCGATTGAAAATTGGGCTTTGTCCCTGCCGCTCCCGGTAACCGGTTTCCATGATGTATGCCACCTGCCCGTTGTTCTGCACAATTTTCGCCAGCACAAACGGGGTGATACCGTCGCTGTAGTTTTCGTTGGAACCCTTGGGAACTTCCACGGAATGAAAGACGCTCAGGTCCACATGAATGGGATCGGGGGGATAATCTCCGACCATCCCGTAATTCCAAAACAAGGTGCGGATATTATTAGCATCATGGATGCCCTGGAGTTTAAATTGGTCGTTGCCACGCAATTCCGGTGGAACCAGGGGTTGATATTGTGCTTGAACTATTCCGAATGAAACCACCAGGAAGGCCGTAATGAACCCTGCGATTTTGGAACGGCATGTGAAGAGTTTATCTGATAACATCGTTTGGACACCTTGATTGACGGATGAATTCTCAATGCCTTACTACCGGGCTCCTAAGGCAAGGTCTCCTTACCGGTAAAATGAAAGCCCCAATTCAATTCGTCTCGGTTCGTGGAAGCGGCTGGGGTCTCCCAGGGTCACTTTATCCACTGCCGGAAATTGGGAATAATCCGGGCTTCCGGTAGTTGGGAAGACGAATCCGTTTACAAAATGGGCATTCGTTAAATTAAACACCCGGAAATAAGCACTCAGAGTGGTTTTGGCAATGGTGAAGAATTTCTCTGCCCGGACATCTACCGTTAGAAAAGAAGATTTCCTGCCGGAATTGGTTTCCAGATCAGCGCCGAAGCCGGAACCGATTTGGGGAGTATAAGGCTGCCCGCTGCCAAGTCGGATGATGGCACTCATTGAGTAATGTTTCGGACGAGAGTAAATCACCGTGGCATTAATGGTATGGCGCTGGTCCCAATTAAAGGGGATGTCACGGGGCCGGGGGTCTTTCCCTGCCTGGGCACGGTTGGCGGTTTCCCGGGGTTCGCTGGCATTACCCCGCGCTACCTGCAATGTATAATCGATACTGGTGCTGATTCGCCCCACCGGTCGTTGATCCAACGAAAGGGTAACCCCATACACATTGCCAAAGTCCACATTGGCAAAATGACCGTATTGGGAAACATTGTAAGTGGTGATATATTCCACACCCAGCAAATCCCTGATATCCTTATAAAAAGTAGTCACTTCCAGGGCTAAAAAGCTGGTAAGGGCTTGTTTCAGCCCCATTTCATATTGAACGGTAAATTCCGGTTTCAAGTCCGGGTTTCCCATCACGATGCCAAAATTTAAACTGCCCTCCTGAATTTCTTTCAGGATTGAGTAATCGGCATTGTTATAGAGCAGTCCTAACCCCGGCATCTGGTAAAAATGCCCGTAGGAAAAATAGATGGATGCCGAGGAGGTGAGGGGGAAACTAAAGCCCAGGCGGGGTGCAATTGCTGTTTTCACACTGGTCTTTTTCGGGAACGATTTGGGTGCCCCGGAAATAGCATTTGCCGGATTCCGGAGATCGCTGGGAACGGTGGCATTGGCATCGAAATATTCGAAGCGTACTCCGGCACGAACGACCAGGTCGCCCCACTCAATCCGATCCTGAAGATACGATGCCATTTGCCGGGGATAGTAAGTTTTCACCCCCGGTTCCCCGGGGAGGCTTTCCCGCGGCTGGAGCACTTCCACCCCATTTACGGTAGTAGGACGTAAATACCCCGGGCTGCCAAAAGAAAGTTCCGAAAATTGCCCCTCTATCCCAGCTTCAATCAAATTGGTCCGGTTGTACTGCCAGGTCCAATCCCCTTTGGTTATGGCGGCATTGGTTCTTTGAACAAAGCGACCCAGGTCCACGCCCTGCACCACCGCGCCGTCCTCAAAGTTGGGGTCCCCCACCGGGGGACCGGCTTCGATGTAACGCGGGTCATACACACTTTCATAAACATAATCACGATAATCAAAATAGTTTTGACGAATACTGAATTTATAAAACATCCGTTCAGATAGTGTATGGGTCCATTCCAACCCGTGGGTAATTGATAGGGTTGTTTGAGTGGGTATCCCCTCGGGATTGAGACGGAAAGCATGGTTGTACCGTTGCTGTTTCAAATGATTAAAGATCAGCTGGTAGCTTAGTTGAATACTTGAGAGGGAACGGTTGGTTAGTTTAAACTGTCCGCTCCATTCCTTTCGCCATGCCATGGGCACAATTTTGTTATCCCCGGTAGGGTTAAAATTGCGGTTTTCAAAATTGCTGGAGTCGGTCGATAAAAACCTCCTCTCACCAAACAACCAGCCATTGTCGATAAACCGCCGTCCGCTGAGAAAAAAAGTTGTGTGGGGAACCGGGACAGGACCGCTAAGGGTGAGTTGATAGCTTTCGATATTCCCCGGGGAGAGATCGGAACCCTGGTTGTGAGGATATCGGTTTTTATCCGGGGTAAAATAGTCGCCAAAGTAGGACTCCCCGCTTATCTCAAACTTCCCTGTTCCGGTTTTTAATACGGCATTGACCACCCCGGACATTGCCTGCCCATATTTGGCGTCAAAGGTACCGCTTATCACCTGCACCTCCTCCAGCACCGACCGGTCCAATCGCAATGTGGAGGAATTGTCAAATGGGTTATTCACTGTGACGCCATCTACCTGGAACTGAACCTCTCCCAACCTGCCGCCCCGGAAATGCCCATCGATGACACCGGCTTGTAAGTTAACGATTTCCTTGAGACTTTGAACCGGTAATTGCCGGATATCATTTTTATTGACCGTGGAGATAGAACTGGTCTGGTTAAATTCAATCAATTTTTTTTGGGCAGTAACGGTTACCACTTCCCCGGGTATGGTCTCTTCCTCCAATTCCGCATTTACCCGGGTGGTCTTGTCTGCCGAAACCTGCACATTCCGAACCACGTGGGTTTTATACCCCAGGTATTCGAAACGTAGCGAATAAACGCCGGCACGAACATTCAAAATGATATAGGTTCCATCCGCATCGGTTGCCGATCCCATCGCTGTACCTACCAAAATCACATTTACCCCCACCAGGGGATTGCCATGAGTATCGGTTACTACCCCGGCTAATTTTCCGGCTGTCTGGGTATAAACCGGAAAAGAGAGACAGTGTAACAAGATAACGCTGATCACCGGAAGAATAAACCCGTTAACATGATTTGCTGACTGTTTCATCATATCATTCGATATCTATGTTTTATCAAAGCCTACCCCCTACCCAGGAAATTTCCATCGTGCGTTGATGTCGGAGCAATAACTTAAGCACAACTACGGATAAAAAGAAATACCATTCCATCCTTTCATGGTGTACCATCGGACACCCCTGGGGGGAATCCGGCAGATGCTGCCGTACCCCCCAGGTCGTTCAATCAACCAGTTACTTAAGGAGAACCATTTTATTGGCTCGACTTTCAACAATTTTATTATTGCCGGGGTTGGTAAGAAATATTTTATAAAAGTAAACACCGGAAGCTAAATTGTTGGCATTAAACACAATAAAATGCTCCCCTGCAGATTGCCTGAGATTGCCAATCCGTTCCACTTCCTGCCCCAACAAGTTATAAATCACAATTTCCGTTTTCCCGCTGAAGGGCAGGGAGTAGCTGATGGTAGTAGTGGGGTTAAAAGGGTTGGGATAGTTGCCAAAGAGGCGCAGGGTATTAGGCAGAGCATTTTCTGCCGGATCATTAATAGCAGTGAGGGTTTCATCCATAAACACCCAGGCAGCTGCCGGGCCGAAGTTTCCTTCCCTAAACCACCAGGTGCGAGCGCCGTAATCATTTGCCGGGTCCTGGAAAGAGTCGCCATCCATCAACATCACTCCGGCAAACAATACGTGATCCCCTAAATCGGCAGGGTATCCCATACCGGTTAAATCCACATCCATTTCCACAATAAAGCCTTCATCAACATCGTTATTGTTGTTTACCGTGGTGCTACCTTTCAAGGCATATCCATATTGCACGGTTCCCTGGGTTTGCAAATAGGGCATGTCATCAATCCCGACCAACGCTCCGCTGCTGTCAAAACTGACAGTTAATTGCCAGATAACGGAACGATGGTCACCATCCATCGAATCCCGATCGGCAATCATAAAACGCACCCCGTCCATTTGATCAAAAATGGTAGTACCTTCTACCAACTGGTCGCGGACATCGGCTGCCAGGTAGAGGTGGGAGCCCCGGAAAAACATCTTGATGGTGGCATCCCCCGGGTCAACAATCGGCGCTTTGCCACCGTTAACATCCGGTTGAAACTGCCCGCTGCGGTAGGGACCGACCCCCGGGTAACTGTCGCGCAAGGCAGCATCATCCCAGCGAATATCGAAGGTGTATGCCAGCGACCAATAAGGATCGCTCAAATCGCCGTCAATTGTCGGTGCGGGTTGGTTTATTCCATTGGGAAGTCTGACATCCGGTCCAATTGTGGGCACCGGTCCGGAATTGATGGTAACATCCGGGCGCACATATACCCTTCCCACATTGTGAAGATTGGCATTCCAGGGGCTTTGCCAGTCGGTGCGGTTTTCACTGATTCTGGAAGGGTCGCCGGCAAACAGCCAGTCACCATCCCAGATGGAGAAATTGAGTTCAATCACATCGCCATTGGGGTTAGTGGCGTCATAGCCAAGGGAGTCGAGGCTGATTCGCATTTCCACCGTGTATCCATCATCCGGGGATGAGTCATCATTGGACATTCCGTTAACCACGGTTCGGGCGTCCCAGGCGGCTCTTTGCCCGGCCGTACGGGTGGTGTCGCCAAAGTTTCCCCATCGCCCGATAAAGCGGGGCGGGGCGCCAGGGTTGATCAGGCTATCCACATTCACATACCACCAGGTATAGAAAAACTCGGAAGGGTCGGAGGGGCGATTACTGCTATTGCGGTCCTTCAGGGACATGATGATGCCGTCCCAGCGTGCCCAGTCTTGAATACCGCCAACTGATGAATCCGGCACCATAAATCCCAGCCAGAGGTAATTATCCGGCGTGACCAGGAACTTCACCATCGCATTGGTGGGATCGGTCGGGTTCTGGAATTCGATTTGCCAGCCACTGGTGGGTAAACCGCTGCTTTGCCCGTAAACGATGGGCAAGGTTTCGGCTTGCATCCAGGCGGCTTCATTCAGGTTCCCATCCAGTGTTAAGTTTGCACCGGCAGTCGAACGTGCCCAAATGGCATCATTCCCGCTCCGGGGCAAAGACTGGGCAAACGTCATCGTTGCCAGAAAGCTGACGACGAATCCTGTTACCCCAAAAAACTTTAAAAATTGGTTCATAACAGACCTCCTACAATTAAATTTAGAGAATTAGTGGGTTAAAAAGAATGTTCTGTGTCGGGGGTGTTACAGCCGCATGATCCTCCAATCACCAGCCCGGTGGTTAATAATTCATGATGAGGCGGGCTGGCAGCAACTTCCCCGGAAATCAGTTTCAACAAAAGGCGCACGGCTTTTCGCCCTAATTCCATCACCGGGATATGCACAGTCGTCAAACGCGGGATGACCAGGCTGGCAGGATAAATATCATCGAATCCTACCACACCAATATCATGGGGAATGTGAATATTGGCTTTGCGGGCAGCATCATAAATTCCCAGGGCAATCATGTCATTGGCAGCAAAAATCGCATCAGGTTTGCTTGGTTGACTAATGAGGCGCATGAAACCGTAAAATCCCGATAATGAGGTAAAGTCACCCTCGATAATCAATCGGTCATTGAAAGGTAATTCTGCATCTTGAATTGCCTCACGGAATCCCCGGAAACGCTCTTCGGCGTCGATATTGCCCTCGGGACCCTTGATCATGGCAATCTGCTGATAACCATGTTCAATCAGGTGTTGGGTTACCGCCCGGGCACCCTGGTAATTATCAAAGGTGATGGAGGAAATTTCCTCCATTCCGGGGATGGCATTCAGCAACACAATCGGTCGGCGGCTTTTTTTGAGAATGTCTTGAATCTCCTTTTGCATTTTGGGCACCATCAGAATTACCCCATCCACCCGGCCGCTGCCCATAAACTCAAGCAACGTTTCCACCACATTGCGCTGGGTATGGGAGCTGGAGATCATTACATAGCGATTGGCTTCGTAGGCGGCTTCGTCAATGCTGTGGATAATGTTCATGAAAAATTCATCCACCAATTCCGGGAGAATTACACCAATGGTATCAGTGCGATGACTGGAAAGACCGCGGGCAATGGGATTGGGTTTGTAATTGAATTCCCGGGCAATTTGAAGGATTCTGCGGCGGGTTTCGTCTTTTACCGGCCCGTTGCCGTTCAAGGTTCGGGAGACCGTTGCGGTGGAGACGCCGGCCCGGCGGGCAATTTCCTTGATATTCACTTTCATGGGATTATGTAACCGTTTTTTTTGAATTTACCCTGGAAATAAGGGGCTGAATAAGAAATTATGTAACCGTTTACATTTTTTCAATAAAGTAACGCCTTATTTTGAATTTGTCAAGAATAGAAATAAAAAAAACGCTATCACTGGGAAATGGGGAAACAGAGGTGAATGATTTTTAAAACAAATCCCTGGAAATTCTTCCTCGATAAATCCGGAGGCAGAATCCGGCGTGGTCGAATCTATTCCTTGATTCCGCCAACAAAAATTCCCTTCAGGTAATACTTTTGCAAAGCCATAAAAACAATTACAATCGGGACAATGGTAATCACCGATCCGGCCATCATCAATTCCACATTTCGGATGTACTCCTGGGATAAGCTGGCAATCGCAACCGGCAGGGTGTACATGGTGTCGTCAGTCATGACTATCAGGGGCCAGAGAAAATCGTTCCAAGTCCCCATAAAGGTAAACAACGCCAGGGTCACCAATATCGGGGCGGATAAGGGTAGGATGATTTTTCGATAGATTAGAAAATCGCCGGCACCGTCAATCCGGGCGGCATCTATTAAACTATCCGGAATACCGAGAAGGTATTGCCGAAACAAAAAGATGCCAAACACACTTGCCATTGCCGGAAAAATGATGCCGAAGTAAGTGTTCAGCAGCCCCAGTTTATTCAACAGCAAAAACACCGGAAGCATGGTTACCTGCCCGGGGATGATCATCGAAGAAATAAGAACGGAAAAGATCACCTTTTGCCCCCGGAAAGTGTATTTGGCGAAAGCAAATCCCGCCAAAGAATTAAACAACAGTGAAACTCCGGTTACGCTGAGGGCGATCACGAAGGAATTAAAAAAATACCGCCCCAGGTTCATTGATTTGAACAGGGTGATATATTGAAAGAGGGTGGCATGGGGAGGAATAAAGCGGGGGGGAAAGACAGAGGCCTGCCCATTATGCATCAGGGAAGCGCCCAGCATCCAGATAAACGGAAGGATGGTCAGAAATGCGCCGAAGAACATCAGTAAATGAAAGAGATACAGTTTAAGATGTTCTTTTGAGCCTCTCTTCATGAAATCCCCCGCTCCGCTTTTCTGAAGACAAAGGAGAGGATTCCCAGCAGCACCAGGAAGAAAAACAGCACGAAAGCAATGGCAGAAGCATATCCCATCTGCCACCAACGAAACCCCTGTTGATACAGGTATAGCACAATACTGAGTGTGGAATTCAGGGGACCTCCCTGGGTCATCACATACGGTTCGGCAAAAAATTGAGCATAACCAATCACAGTGAAGATAGAAATAAACAGAGTCGTCGGTGCCAACTGAGGGATGGTGATATAAAGCTGTTGCTGCCACCAGTTTGCCCCATCAATGCGGGCTGCCTCGTAAAGGGAACCCGGAATGGCGTGCAAGCCGGCTAAAAAAATCATCATATTGTATCCGAAATTTTTCCAGACCGCCAAAACAATAAGCGCCGGCATCGCCCAGTGGGGGTCACCCAGCCAGTCTATGGGCGGAATATGAAAGAACGAAAGAAAATAGTTCACAATTCCAAAAGTCGGATGATAAATGTAGCGCCACACCACGGCCACTGCCACCAGGGTAGTTATAACCGGCATAAAAAAAGCAAGTCGAAAAAACTTTTTAAACCGCAACAACCTGGAATTCAACGCCAGGGCGGTGAGAAAGGAAACGGAGATTGTCAGGGGCACCCCAATCATCACAAAATAAACGGTATTCAAGACAGATTTCCAGAACAGAGAGTCCGTTAAAATGTTAATGTAATTGTTAAGACCAACAATCCTGGCAGCTCGAAGTGTTCCCAGGGCATAGATATCAAAATCTGTCACGCTTAAAAAAAATGCCGCAATAATTGGCAGGAAGAAAAAAATCAGGAGGGTGGATAATGCCGGTAGTAGGAATAAATATGGGATGTATAATTTTTTTTTCATAAATCTGTTAATTACTTTCTATCGGATTGAAATTTTAACTCAGGGGCGGTAAAGAGTTGCTGGTTTATTACTCGATCAAATTTTGGGAGAGCAACCACCTTCTTTTTTCCAGTATCCTGTTGACATCATCATTTAACCTCCGGATTGCCTCGGGAAGGGTAGCTCGATGAAAAATGACTTGTTCTAAATGTTCCTGGAGTTTGACATAAATTTGTTCCCATTCAGCAATGGGCGGAGTGGGTTGAACTTGCTGCAGTTGGTGGTAGAAAGCTTGCATGATCCGGTCATTTTTCAGTTCGGTTACTGCCCAGGCATTGATCAAGGAAGGCAAATCCCGGGTGAGTTGGTAGAAGGTAACCTGCTGCTCTGTTGAGTTTAAGAATTCGATTAATTTCCAGGCAGCTTTTTTATGAGGGGAATTTCGAAAAATAATCAGGCTGGAGCCACCGGCTAACGAAACCGCATTATGCTTAGCGGGCAATATTGCAGTTTGCCACTTTCCCTCGATCTTGGCGCGTCGCTTGAGTTCGTTTGCAATCCAGGGCCCATGGATCATCATGGAAAAATCGGCATTTTCAAATCCCTGGAATAAGTTAGCAAACCGGGTCATACTTTTCGGTGCCAAATCTTCCTCAAAAAAAGTCAAGTAATAGCGTAATGCGTCTACGGTAGCCGAATTATCAAAAGCAGCGTACCGATAATGGTCCTTAAGAAAGCGACCGTTATTTTGCATTATCAGTATAACCGGTACGTAGCCGTCGTTAAAAATCAGGGAATAATAAACTGCATATTTCAGGGGCGTTCCGGCAAAATGTTGTTTTAATTTCCGGGCAACCGTGAGGTACTCATCCCAGGTTTTGGGTGGTGATATGTAACCGATTTCATTCAAAACATCCTCCCGGTAGAATAAAACCCGGGTATCCACATACCAGGGAATACCGTAAGTAGTCCGGTTGATGACATTGGTTTTCCAGACCCCTTCAAAAAATTTATCCCGACTGATGAGGGTGGAAGATTGGATTAACGAATCCAACGGATAGAGAGCATTCATCGCATGAAACTCCGCAATCCAGGTGTTGCCCAGTTGGCACACATCCGGTGTAGATTGTCCGGCATAGGCGGTTAGCAATTTCTCATGCGCTGCCCCCCAGGGAATACTCTGCACCTTCACCCGGACATCCGGGTGTTTTTTTTCAAAGCGGGAAATTAATTCCCGAACATGTTCTCCTTCAGCACCCATCGCCCAGAACGTAAGATGTATCTTCTCCTGCTCACCCCGGGTACAGGCGGTACCCCCTAAAGCGATTAGCGCCAAAAGGATTGGAATGAAAAAGGTGCGAAAGACATTTAATAAACAACAGTCTGACATGTCTTAATTTGCCCGGTCGGTTATGACATTCCTGTTAGAGTGGGAAGCTCCCATATTTATGTAAACGGTTACATATCAAGATACGGTATTGTGTATTTTTTGTCAAGCAGATAATAATGATATATTTTACCGGGAAAACGAATGACTATTATGGAAAAAATTGCCAGGTAGTTAGGTTCCGGAAAGTAATCATAAAAGCGATGGTGAGATGTGGAAACTACCTCAACATCCCGCCACCGCAACAATAGGAAGCATTAAAGCAGGTGTGGAAAGGAACAAGAGAATATCTATCGTTACCGGCTTTTTATTATTCCCCGGTAGGATTTATCCACCCGAAATAAGCAGGCAGGTTTAACGACTGGTTCCCGGAACACTTTCAATCTCCTGGGCATCCAATATGGCGATAGCGGTCATTTGCACCACATCAATCTCGTTGTAATCACCGATTTGCAGTAGCTGAACCGGTTTGCGCATTCCCAGCAGGATTGGTCCGATTGCTTCCGCATTGCCCAGGCGTTGAACCAATTTGTAAGCAACGTTCCCGGCTTCCAGGTTGGGGAAAATCAACACATTGGCGCCGCCTTTCCCGCTTAAGTCACTGAAAGGATAATGGGTGTCCAGCAACTCCGGAACGACTGCCGTATCGGCTTGCATTTCCCCATCGACGATCAATTCTCGGGAGCGTTGTTTGACAATTTCCGTTGCCTGGCGTACTTTTTCGCTAAGGGGATGCCGGGTGCTGCCAAAATTTGAGAATGAGAGCATGGCTACCCGCGGCTCATACCCAAACCGTCTGACCTCTGCGGCACACAACAGGGCGATTTCTGCCAGGTCTTCTGCCGATGGTTCAATATTCACCGTGGCATCTGCAAAAAATATTACCCGTTCCGGTAAAATTAACATATATACTCCGGCAACCCGTTTGGCATTTTCCCGCATACCGATCACCTGCAATGCCGGGCGGATAGTTTCCGAATAGTGCTGAGTGAGCCCGGCAACCAATCCGTCGGCATCGCCGATATTCACCATCATTGCTCCGAAATACATGGGTTTGGTGATCAGTTTTCGGGCACTTTCCCGAATCACCCCTTTTCGCTTACGGAGTTGATAGAGCACCTCACTGTATTCTTTTAGACGAGGAAAGGTGTTAATATCAACGATCTCCACGGCATTGTGAAGATTCAACCGCAGGTGCTCCATCTTCTCATGGATAGTTTGGGGATTGCCTAATAAGATGGGATGTGCCAATCCTTCATCTACAATAATTTCCGAGGCTTTTAAAATAACTTCTTCTTCACCCTCGGGATAGACGATTCGCTTAGGAGTTCGCTTGGCTTTGTTGATCATTACCCGCACCACCTGCCGGGACATGCCAAGACGTGCTTCCAATTTCTCCCGGTACTCATCGATATCGATTTTGATGCGGGCAACTCCGGTGTCCATGGCAGCTTTTGCCACTGCCGAGGCTTCCCATAACAGGACCCGCGGGTCAAACGGTTTGGGAATAATGTATTCCGGGCCAAACTCAATGTTCTCCATCCGGTATGCTTTCATCACCGAATACGGTACCGGCTCCTTCGCCAATGCTGCTAATGCTTTGGCGGCAGCTACTTTCATTTCCTCATTTATCTGAGTTGCCCGCACATCCAGCGCCCCGCGAAAGATAAACGGAAATCCCAGCACATTATTCACCTGGTTGGGATAGTCGCTGCGCCCGGTCGCCATGATCACATCCTCCCGGGCTGCTTTGGCTTCCTCGTAGGTAATTTCCGGATCCGGGTTTGCCATGGCAAAAATGATGGGCTTGTCCGCCATGGAGCGCACCATCTCCCGGGTCAGTAAATTCGCCACCGATACCCCCATGAATACATCAGCACCTTTCATGGCTTCTTCCAGGGTCAAATCGCCATTTTCAATGGCAAACTCGGCTTTGTATGGGTTCATCCCTTTCTTTTGCCCGTGGTGCACCACCCCGCGACTGTCAAACATCACGATGTTTTCTTTCCGCATCCCAAGCTGCACATAAAATTTAGCACAGGCAATTCCGGCTGCTCCGGCGCCACTGACCACCATTTTAACCTGATCGATCCGCTTTCCGGCGATTTCCAGGGCGTTTAACAACCCGGCACCGGAAATAATTGCAGTACCATGCTGATCATCATGAAACACCGGGATGTTCATGGTCTTTTTCAATTGCTCCTCAATGTAAAAACATTCCGGTGCCTTGATATCTTCCAAATTAATACCGCCAAAGGTCGGCTCCAGTAACTGCACGGTGCGAATGATCTCATCCGGGTCTTTGGTATCCAGTTCCAGATCAAAGACGTCGATATCGGCAAATCGTTTAAACAAAACTGCCTTCCCCTCCATTACCGGCTTACCGGCTAACGGTCCGATGTTGCCCAATCCTAACACAGCGGTACCATTGGAAACCACTGCCACCAGGTTTCCTTTTGCGGTATATTTGAACACATCATCCGGATTTTTCTCAATTTCCCGGCACGGTACTGCCACTCCGGGCGTATAGGCAAGGGAAAGGTCTCTCTGGGTAATACATGGTTTGGTTGTTGCGACTTCGATTTTCCCGGCACGTTTTCCGGTATGATATTCTAATGCTTCTTCATAGTATTCCATGGAAGAATGCCTCCACGTTTAGTTTTTGATATCGAATTATCATAGCATCCAAAGTGCAAAGACGAGCCTCATCGGACGTCCCTGCCCGGCTCAGCTCGTCTTTGCCATTCCGACTGCGTCGTCACACAACGATTATCCGGAGATTTTCTTCCGGTAACCGATTACCCCCGCTTTTCCAGGGGAATAAAATCACGCATTTTTTCGCCAATATAGACCTGGCGCGGTCGTGCGATCTTCTGTTCCGGGTCCTGCAATAATTCTAACCACTGGGCTATCCACCCGGAGGTTCTGCCAATAGCAAACAACACCGGGTAGATGGACACCGGAAATCCCATGGCTTGATAGATAATCCCGGAATAGAAGTCCACATTCGGGTACAGTTTCCGTTTGACAAAATAATCATCTTCCAGGGCAATGCGTTCCAATTCCAGGGCAATATCCAACAATGGATTTTTGCCGGTGACTTCAAATACTTCATCGGCAATTTTTTTGATAATTCTCGCCCGCGGGTCATAGTTTTTATATACCCGGTGACCGAATCCCATCAGCAATACTTCTCCGGCTTTAACCCGTTTGATGTAAGCCCCGATCTTGTCTTTGGAACCGATCTCATTGAGCATTCGCAGTACCTGTTCATTGGCGCCGCCATGCAACGGACCATACAGAGCCGCCGCAGCAGCAGACGTGGCAACAAACGGATCGGCATGAGCACTACCAACCCCGCGCATGGTAGTGGTGCTGCAATTTTGTTCATGATCCGCATGGAGAATAAAGAGCACATCCAGCGCTTTTTCCAGCACCGGATTCGGTTTATACTTCAGTTCGGTCATCTTGAACAACATATTCAGAAAATTCCCGGCATAGCTAAGTTCATTATCCGGATAGACATACGGAAGTCCCATGCTGTGCCGATATGCCGCCGCGGCAATGGTCGGAACTTTTCCGATTAATCGATATGTCTGCAACAAACGCGATTCCGGATCATGGATGTTGCGGGCATCCGGATAAAAAGTAGACAACGCTGCTACAGTGCTGACAAATATCCCCATGGGGTGGGCATCGTAGCGAAAACCTTCCATAAATTTCTTTACGTTTTCATGGAGCATGGTATGATGGGTGATCTGGTAAGTCCATTCATCCAACTGGGATTTGGTCGGGAGTTCTCCGTTAATGACCAGGTAGGCGGTTTCCAGGTAATTACACCGTTCGGCAATCTGTTCTATCGGATACCCCCGGTATAACAAAATTCCCCTGGCGCCGTCAATAAAAGTAATGCTGCTCTTACAGGAAGCAGTATTCTTGTACCCGGGATCATAGCTCATCATTCCAAAATCATCATCATGCACCTTGATTTGACGCAAGTCCATCGCCCGAATGGTATCGTTTTCAATGGGCAGCTCATAGGTTTTCCCGGTACGGTTATCTTTTACGGTTAACGTGTTTTGACTCATGGTGGGTCTCCTTCTGTTAAATTGTTTAAATCCTTAATCCGACATAACCCAACCTCATGAAGTCATTGTGTATCTAATGGTTGTTTTTATAACCAATTTTGTTAAGAAACAACCCTCTTCAAACAATGACATCACAAAGTTAGTGATTGAAATCAGAGATTTCAATGAACCAAATATTTTCTTCCTGTTCTGCCGGAAAAAGGTGTATGGAGATGTTCTTTAAAATCTTCTTTTGGAGGTCAGTAAATTTCCATCTTTATCAAATATCCGTAATTCCAGGGGCATCTGACCGGGCAGGGTATGAGTGGCGCAGGCAAAACAGGGGTCATACGCCCGGAACGCCATCTCAATTTTGTTTAACACCCCGTCGGTGATTTCAACGCCTTTATGGATTAATCCCCGGGCAGCTTTCTGGATGGACATGGAAATTGCCGCATAGTTGTTGGTGGTACCCACAATAAGGTTTACATTCGTAACGATGCCGTTTTCATCGGTTTTATAATGATGGGTGAGGGTACCCCGGGGCGCTTCCACCGTGCCGACACCCTCGGTCGGGGTCTCGGTGGGAATCACCCGGTATTCCGAAGAGGTGATTTCCGGGTCTTCCAGCAGTTCTTTGGTGCGTTCAGCGGCATACATCAACTCGATTACCCTTGCCCAGTGGGTTGCCAGGGTATGATGTACCGGTATTTTGCCGGAACTGTCCCCGGTCAGGGTATCGTAAAATTTCTCATATTCCGCCTGTGCTAACGGAGTTGCCATCCCATCGGAAGCATTCAATCTCGCCAGAGGTGTGGCACGATAGACACCGCTTTCCTTACCGTCTACAAATCCTTTCCAACCCACTGCTTTCAGATAAGGGTATTTCAAGTAGGTCCAGGGCTCAATATGCTCACTGATATGTTGGGTGTAATCTTTCGGCTCGTATTTGCAAAACTCCTTACCGTCCGGGTCCACCACCCGCACCATGCCATCGTAAAAACTGACCTTGTTATTTTCATCCACCAGCCCCATGTAATACGTTTTGTGGGCGAAGGTGTCAGACAATATCATATCCACGTAATCGGAATTCTTTAGCACAATATCTTCGAAAACCTGGAGGGTGAATTGCCCGAATTCGATGAAGTAAGAAGCGTAGCTGAGAAATTTTTCCCGCTCTTCTTCGGTCAGCCCCCTGGAAACCCCGCCGGGCAGGGAGGTGACCTGATGAATTTTTTTACCCCCCAGGGTCTGGATTAAATCCTGTGCCAGCGCCCGCAGTTTAATCACCTTTTTCCCGGATTCCAGCCCCACTTTGTTGATCACTCCCAGAATGTTCCGTTCCCCTTTGGGAGCCTCCGGTCCCACTACAAAATCCGGACCCCCAAGGGCGTAAAAATGCACGGTGTGGTCAGCGGTGAAAAAAGTGTGATAGAGCAGTTCCCGCAATTTCCGGGCTGCAGGGGGAATTTCCACATGGTAAACCGCATCGCAGGCTTTGGCAGATGCCATGTGGTGGGCTTCCGGACAGACGCCGCAAATCCGGGTGGTGATGCGCGGCAGGTCTTCCACCGGACGCCCCTGGCAGAACTTCTCAAATCCGCGCAACTCCGGCACAATGAAGTAGCAATTGGCTACTTCCCCCTGCTCATCCAGAAAAATGTCAATCTTACCATGCCCCTCTAAGCGGGTTATCGGATCAATCTTAATGTGTTTCATGACGTCACCTTTGTGCTTGAATGTTTTTTATTCCTCCCAGGAACATCGAAAAAAATTTAAACAGTACAACCCTACCGCCTCACTGTCCCACTGTCTTCCTGTCTTACTGCCTTACTGTCTCACTACCTCACTCCATTACCCCGGCTTCTTTCTCTTCCGTCACCTTTTTTTCCGGTTTTCCATTCGTCAACTGTGCCCGGCGGAAGGTGGAGTGCGCCAGGGAGAACCGATAGAACGTACCCCGCGGGTCGG
>CAYYGL010000005.1:0-6852 GCA_964471235.1 uncultured Calditrichaceae bacterium | reverse complement strand
CGGCGATTTTCTCCATAATCTTACGTGCTTCTTCCGGGGTACTGGCATCAATTACCGAGCTGAGGGCGGAAATCATCTTGGCGCCCTGGTCCCGCACATTGGGCGGTGCGCCGTAGCAGCCCCGGCAGGGAATATTCGCTTTTACACACAGGGCACCACAGCCGCTGCGGGTTGCCGGACCCATGCACAAAATCCCCTGGTCTAACAGACACTCATCTTCCTTCGGGATGATTTGATGCGGTCGGAAGAACTCTTTAATTTTCTTCTCCTTACGCACCCGGGGGCATTCGTCGCAGCAGGTTTTATCCCCGGCGCCCAACACCGATCCTTTGGGCGGTAGCGGCTTGCCGTTTTTCAGAATGTCCATCACTGCTTCCAGCACTCCCCACACCTGGAACGACTGCGGCGGGCATCCCGGGATGATGTAATCCACCTCTACCACCTGGTCGAGCGTTTTTACGGTATTGTAAAATTCCGGTATCTCGATTTCACCTTCCGGCACGTCGGTATGCGTTTGGGGATAGGTGCAGCGGGTTTTCTCTTCCACGGTGGGTGCATCACAAAAAATGTAATGGAGGGTGCTTTCCCGGTCGTAAAAGTTTGCCAGCCCGGGGATACAGCCCTCCTGGGCACAGGAACCAAAAGCAATCAGAATTTTGGATTTCTCCCGCAGCAGTTTTGCCATGTGCTCGTTCTCCGAGGTACGGATAGCGCCGTTAAACAGGGTGATGTCGATCTCCTTATCCCCCAGGGCTTCCACATCCTCGTATTTGAAATCCATGGCGCAGGGCCAGAACACAATATCAAAAAAATCGGCGACATCCAGAATTTTTTCCTCGATGTCCAACACGGTAATTTCACAGCCGCCGCAACTGGCGGCCCAATAGAGGGCTAATTTGGGTTTTGACATGGTTGTTACTCCGGTGTTAATCCATTTGAATCGTGAACCATAAAACGTAATGAGTAAAAAGCAATTTTTTGAATACCCGTTTTACGTTTCACGCTTTACGTTTCATTTTCAGTTCATCTGTAGCTCCAGGGGTCCCAGTTCCCGGATTTGTTCGGTGAACTCGAAAGACACCCGGGCGTATTTCTCCGCTTCCGAGGCAGAAATCCACTCCAGCCGTAACCGCCGCTCATCAATTCCCAGGCGACTCAAAATCATTTTCAGCATTTCCACCCGGCGCATGGTTTTGTAATTTCCCTCGATGTAGTGACAATCCCCGAAATGGCACCCGGCAATCAACACCCCGTCGGCACCCAACTGGAAGGCGCGCATGATCATTGCCGGGTCCACCCTGCCGGAACACATGGTGCGAATCACCCGGATATTGGGGGAAGATTGCAGGCGCGAGACCCCGGCTAAATCCGCCCCGGAATAAGCGCACCAGTTGCACATAAACGCCACAATCTTCGGCTCGAACGTCTCTTTGGTCACCGGTTCTTTATTTTCGGTCGTTGTTTTGGCTTCCATTGCGCTACCTCGTTTTTTTCATGAAGCATGATTGCCCGTTCGTTCTTACTCATTACGCTTTACGTTTCACATTCGTTTTTTTTACCTTCTGTTTATCCCCCCCAAACCCCGGTCACCAAACATGTTTTTAGAGCTCCGAAATTCACAAAACAAGTTTTGTTGATCCGGGCATTACACTGCCAGCAAACCCTCCAGTTCGGCATAAATCTGCTCATCGGAAAAGCCCTTACCGGTGATGGCGCCGGCGGGGCAGGCAGCCACACAGGTGCCGCAACCTTTACACAGGGCATCGTTTATCACCGAAACTTTCTTCTCTTCCACAAAATCGATTGCGTGATAAGGGCAGAGGTTGTTGCAAATGCGGCAGCCGCTGCAATACTGCTCGTTAATCACGGCACGGATCGGGTCTAACTGGATTTCTCCCCTGGAAATGGTACTCAACACCCGTGCCGCTGCCCCGCTTGCCTGGGCAACCGTGTCCGGAATATCCTTGGGACCCTGGGCGCACCCGGCAATATAAATGCCGTCGGTTGCCGTGGAGAACGGATCCAACTTGGGATGCCGCTCCAGGAAAAAGCCGTCCGGACTGCGCGATAATCCAAACAGTTTGGCGACCTTATTGGCAGTATGACTGGGCTGGAGCCCGTTGCACAGCACCACCATATCCACCGGAATTTCCCGGAATTTGCCAATCAGGGTATCCTCACAGCGGATCGCCAGAAATTTATCCCCGTCGGGCGTTTTCTTCTCCACCACTTCCGCCACTTTCCCGCGAATTACATTCACCCCTTCTTCCAGGATGCGGTTATAAAACTCCTCGTAGCCCTTGCCATACGCTCGCATATCAATATAGAATTGGTACACCTCGGCGTTGGTACGGTCTTTCACCAGGTGAGCAAACTTCATGGCGTACATACAGCACACTCGTGAGCAGTAGCGGTTGTAATTGAGGTCGCGGGACCCGACACAATGGATGATCCCCACTGCCCGTGGTTCTTTGCCGTTGTGCAGCAGCACCTTGCCGCCGGTGGGTCCCGTGGAACTGAGCATCCGCTCAAATTCCAGCGAACTGAGCACGTTTTTCAACTTGCCATATCCGTAGCGCACCATCTTGGAAGCATCGAAAATATCGTACCCGGTGGCAATGATGATCTGTCCCACGTTGATTTCTACAATCTCGTCTTTCATGGCATGGTCGACCGCTTTCGGTTCGCACACCCGTTCGCATTCATAACATTCCACGCATACCCCGCAGTTCAGACAGCGGGCAGCTTCCTGCATGGCTTGCTCTTCATCGAAGCCCAACTCCACTTCTTCCCAGGAGTGTGCCCGTTGCCGGGGGTCCAACCTAGGCATTTCGGTTCGTTCTTTGCGGGGGGTATCCTTGAAAGTAGGAGCATAAGAGTGGGGACGGAATGTTTCCCCACGGGGAATGCCTGGACGCACAACATGAGTGGTATAATTTTCCAGCGGTTCATGGTTCAGGAATTTATCAATCGACTCCGCTGCCCGCCGACCGCCCCCCATGGAGGCAATGATGGTAGAAGGACCCAGCACCACATCACCGGCAGCAAAAATATAAGGCACGCTGGTTTGCAGGGTCTCGGGATTGACTTTCAGGGTATCCCATTTGGTCGCTTCAAGTTTGAGATTGGATTTCCCGTTCAAACTGGCAACTTCCGGAGTCTGGCTGATGGCAACAATCACCATATCAAATTCCAGCTCGTGTTCGGAATTGGGGATCGGGATGGGGCGGCGTCTCCCGGAGGCATCCGGTTCACCCAACTCCATCCGGGTGCATTTTATCCCGGTCACCTTCCCGTCCTTCCCCAGGATTTCGACCGGAGCAGTCAGGTAAGCGATATGCACACCTTCGCTTTCAGCATCGGCGATTTCTTCCGGTGAAGCGGGCATCTCCAGCTTGGTGCGGCGGTAAAGGATGGTCACCTTATCGGCACCGCAGCGGAGTGCGGTTCGTGCCGCATCGATGGCAGTATTGCCGCCCCCGATCACCGCGACATTCCGCCCCACCTCCCGGGAAATTCCCAGGTTCACCCGGCGCAGGAAATCCACCCCGGAAATAACCCCTTCCAGGTCTTCCCCGGGCACATACAGCTTCACGCTCTTCTGGGCACCA
This sequence comes from uncultured Calditrichaceae bacterium, assembly GCA_964471235.1. Lineage (GTDB taxonomy): Bacteria > Calditrichota > Calditrichia > RBG-13-44-9 > J075 > CAYYGL01. The sequence continues at coordinate 3,241 of CAYYGL010000005.1, read as the reverse complement.
ATCGCCACAAAAACCGCCTGGTAGCCCTGCTTCTTCAGGTCTTCGATGGTAAAGTCACTCCCTAAGCGCATGTTGGTCTTAAACTCAATCCCCATGCCTTTCATGTAATCAATTTCCATATTCAACAGTTGTTTGGGCAGGCGGTATTCCGGAATGCCGATCGCCAACATCCCGCCCAAAACGGAGTGCTGCTCAAAGACCGTTACCTGGTATCCTTTTAATGCCAGGTCGTGGGCGCAGGTTAAGCCTGCCGGACCGGAGCCGATCACCGCCACTTTCTCCGGGCGTTTCAGGTCGATTTGGGGCGGTTCAAATTTGCCGTTATGTTCCATCTCCCAATCCAACGCAAAACGTTTCAGGTGCTGGATGGCAACCGGTTGGTCCACATAGCCGCGGTTGCATTCCGTTTCGCAAGGATGATAACACACTCGCCCGCAGACAATTGGCAGGGGATTTTTCTTATGAATCAATTGCGCTGCTTCGTGGAACCTGCCTTCCCGGATCAACGCCACGTAACCGGCAGCTTCCTGGTGAATGGGGCAGGCTTCCATGCAAGGCGGGCGTGATTGCTTTTCGATTACATAGGTATTGGGAACCGCCTGGGGAAACGCTTTGTGGATGGCAGTGCGCTCCTGGGTGAATTCATCAAACCAGTTGGGCACCTTTACCGGGCAGACTGTGGTGCATTCACCGCAGGAAGTGCAGGCATCGGTCACATAGCGGGCTTTTTTGCGAATGCGCACCTTAAAATTCCCGATAGCGCCGCTGACGTCCTCTACCTCCGCCATGGTCATCGTCTCAATATTTTTCCGGTGACTCACCGACACCATCTTGGGGGTCAGAATGCAGGCAGCACAGTCCAGGGTGGGAAACGTTTTGTCAAACTTCGCCATTTGCCCGCCAATGGTGGATTCTTTCTCCACCAGGTAAACTTTGTTGCCGGATTCGGCAATCTCCAGGGCTGCCTGAATCCCGGCGATACCGCCTCCCACCACCAGGGTGGCTGGATGGATTTCCGCCTGAAGCGGTGTCAGCGGCTCCTGGAACACCACCCGGCGTACCGCGGCATTCACCAGGGCTTTGGCTTTTAACGTGGCTTTATCCACATCACTGTGCACCCAGGCGCATTGCTCGCGGATGTTCGCCATCTGGAACAGGTAACGGTTTAATCCTGCCCGTTCACAGGCGGCTCGAAAGGTAAGTTCATGCATCTGGGGCGAACAGGCAGCTACCACCACCCGGGTCAAATGATGCTTTTTAATGTCTTCTTCAATCATTTTCTGCCCGGGATCGGAGCACATAAACTTGTAATCTTTTGCCACCACCACATTGGGGTCGGATTTCATGGCTTCCGCCACTTCCGCCACCCGCACGGTCTGGGCGATGTTCACCCCGCAATGACAAATGTACACCCCGATTCTTTCCTGATGATGATTGTGATTCATGACATTCTCCCATACCTTGGGCTTATTGGAATTCCATCAACCTCTTTTTCATCTTTAATCTTTAATCTTTTTTCTTTAATCTTTCACTCCTCAGATTTCCGCCATCTCCTCCCGCTTCTTCCCTGCCGGCTGCTTGAGGATTTCCTCCAATTTTTCACAGCGATAAAAGTTTTTATCCAGCCCTAACTTCTCCCGTTCAATTCCCAGCGCCACCCCCAGTACCTGGGTAAAGAAGAAAATGGGCATCCGCAGATTGGTGCCGAAGGTGCGATTGATTTTATCCTGATAGGATTCCAGGTTCATCTGGCAGAGGGGGCAGGTGGTCACTATCAAATCCGCCTCGTTTTCCACTGCACATTCCAGAATTTCTTTGGAGAGCTTTAAAGCGATCTCCTCGTAGGTCGTCATTAGCATTCCTCCGCAGCAGCGCAGTTTCATGGGAAAATAAACATTCGTGGCACCTAACGACTCAAAGAGATTATCCATTGTGGTGGGGTCTTCCCGATCGTCAAACCCCCGTTCCGGGCGAACAATTTGACAACCGTAATAATTGGCGATTCTCAAGCCGGTTAAGGGGCGCTCCACATAATCTCGAATAATCTCGATTCCCATATCGTTAATCAACACATCCAGGGGATGGCGCACCCGCACCCCGGCATCATAATGCAGATTGGCTTCTGCCAGGCAGGAGTTGACTTTTTCCTTTAACTCCGGATTATTGCGCAGAAAACGGTTGGCTTTGCTCAACACGGTGTAACAGGAACTGCACGGCGCAATCAGATCATAAGGATATTTTTCTGCCAACGCCAGGTTCCGGGTGGCGATTGCTAAGGAGGTAATCTCCTTAACGGACATGTAGATAGTGGCACCGCAGCAATTCCAATCCTCAATTTCAATCATCTCGCAGCCTAATTTCTCGGAGACCGCCCGACAGGATTCATCATACCCACGGTGGGCGGAATGAAGACTGCATCCCGGATAATAGGTGTATTTCATGATGTTTCTCCAACGGTTAACTCAATATTTTCCTGGTTCAATTTATTTTACTGACAGTGGGGGTATGAAACCATACCTGTTGCGTGTGATATGGGTTGATTTGGCTTCACCCCTTTACCCCACTGCCTGGTAACCGACCGCTTCTTCCCGATAGGGCTTCACTTCGTATTCCACCGGCATATCCAGCTTTTCCGCTGCTTTGATAATTTTTCGCAATCCTTTAATATCCTTAATTTTGGAAGCCTTATACTCAATCCTGCCCCGGCGAGCCAACTTCAGTCCCAGCGGGATATAGGCAAATGCTTTCCAGATGCCGGATTTTAGAAAATAATAGACCATCAGCCGCGGTTCATTTACCCTGCCGAAAATGAACATGCTTTTCATAAAAGAATCCGCCAGGGAATGTACCGGAAACTTTTTGGAATAAATCCGTCGTTCCATGGCAGTGCGTTTCAGCGCATAAATGATATCGGTGATTTTGATGTTCTCCGGGCAGCGAGTCTGGCAGGCATAACAGGAAGCGCAGGTCCAGATAGCTTTGCTGCGCAGGATGGTCTCCATATCGCCGGCACGGAACAGGGCAATTAGTTCCCGCGGGGGAATATCCATCGCGTAGGATACCGGGCAGGAACCGGTACAGGTGCCACACTGGATGCACGCTTTTATTTTTTCGCCCCCGGGAATCATCCCCACATGTTCTAAAAATGCAATACGCAATTGCGCCTCTTTTTGACTTAACCTTCCCGGTGTTTGAATGTCTTCGATCTTCATGGCGTCACTCTTATAGGTTTTTCATTTTT
>CAYYGL010000004.1:45930-57016 GCA_964471235.1 uncultured Calditrichaceae bacterium | reverse complement strand
ATGATGGAGTGGATTTGTGCCAGAAATGGCGTAATGCCGGGAAGGCGACCCCAATCATCATGTTGACTGCCCGGGATGACAAGGAGGACATTATCCGGGGATTGGATTGCGGTGCGGATGATTACGTTGTGAAGCCGTTTTCATTTTCGGAACTATTAGCTCGAATCCGTTCATTGCTCCGCCGTGTATCAATGACCCCTTCCCAGTTAAAATTTAAGATTGATGATCTGGAGATAGATATTACTCGAAGAGAGGTTACCAAAGGCGGATCCAAAATCTTCCTCTCTGTAAGGGAATTCTCCCTGTTAGAATTTTTAATACGGAATACCGGGAAGGTAGTCACCAAAACTGAAATACTGGAACATGTATGGGGTTATTTGTTTGAAACAAACACCAATGTTCTCGAAGTGACGATCAATCATCTTCGGAAAAAGTTGGATTGCGGTTCCCGGAATCCTTTAATTCATACCGTTCGGGGAGTGGGATATATGATAAAAGATCAGGAAACATCATAGATGATCCGACTGATTATCATTCTACTGGGATTCTTCAGCTTAACCGGCCGAATATGGGGTCAGGAAATGATCGGTCCCCACGGATTTCTGACACTGGAAGCGGAAATCAGCAATAAAGATTCCATTGGGGAACGGGGTACGTTTGATCTGCACCATTTCAATCTTTTTGGGAATTACCTGATTACCTCACGGGCACGGGTATTTGGTGAGATTGAATGGGAGCATGGCACGGATACCGATCGGCGTGAGCGGAACGGCATTGAAAAAGGATTTGTGCGGGTAGAACGAGCCTGGTTTGAATATGAGATGTCGAGATATCTTAAATTAAGGTTGGGGAAATTTTTAACACCTTACGGCATCTATAACGAAATTCATGATGCTTCCCCGGCTTATGATACCGTGGTATTACCGCAATCAATTTACGGTTTTCATACGAATCCCTTTGGAGAGCAGCAACGCTTCTACCCCAAATTCTCCCTGGGGGTTCAAATTCTGGGTGGTATTGAAACCCAACATGCCCAATTCCAATATAAATTCTACCTTAGTAATGGACGGGGGAAAAATCCGTTTGAACAGGATGATAACAAAAACAAGGGAATTGGGATGCGCCTCTTAGCCGAATTCCCCCAACCCGGCATTAAAGTTGGCTACTCTATCACTACCGATAAAAACGGTCTGGAATTTAACTCCCGTCAGACTTCCCAGGTATGGGATTTCCGTTTCGAATATCGAAATTTGCATTTCAGTAGTGAATATGCATTGGCGTATTTAGCAGGTATGAAGGGGAAAAACTCCGAACAACATGCGACCGCCTGGTGGGGAGAGATAGCGGCACTGCTTTTCGGGCGGCAAACCATTTTCATTCGCTACGACTTCTTTGATAATGACTCCCGAAGAATGAATGATCGGGAAAGAGACCTCATCCTGGGAAGCAGCATTCAGGTTCTGAAACAAGTACTGGTAAAAGGTGAACTTCACTTCTGGAATGTTGATAATGCTCCTCGTTCGCATTATGTCCTTGCAACGTCTTCTTTAGCCGTTACTTTTTAAAGTGGTTCCGGGGATAATGAGACAGCTATATTCAAAAAATCATTTCCTTACCAGGGGCTTTATTGGCGGATTGTATCTGTTATTTCTGCTCAGCCTGAACCTCCATGCCCAAATCGTGATTGTGGTTCCCAAATCCAGCTCTATTGATAGTTTAACCTCAGACGAACTAAAAAAAATCTTTAAGGGTCAAGCCGTCGGTAATCCCAAACCCAACCCGATCCAAATTGTAGAATATGAGGATATAAGCGACGATTTCTACCGGGCGTTATATGGGCAAAGCGCTTATGCCATTGGCAAATATTGGCTTCGGCTTATTTTTTCCGGTGAACGTGTCCTGGTTCCGAAAAGCTTTTCCAGTGTCAACCGCTTTGTAGACTTTTTGAAAAAGCATGAGAATTCGATTGGATTTTTACCGGCCGATGTCTACAATAAATTAGACCCATCACTGATTCGCAATGTTGTGATTGACGGAAAAAAATATGATGACCCACAATATTCGTTAAAATGGCGTTATTAACATTTTTTCACATTTAACCTGATGAATTCATCCCAACGGGATCCCGTCTCCAACAGCGCCACGTTTGCCAATCACACCGTCACTCCCGAGGGGATCACGATGTGACACGTTGTGGCGGCATCACGTTGTGGGTGGAGGGATAAACCGAAGAGGCGCGGTAACGCAGTGTTGTTATGATTAAATTTACAGAATTATTTTTCCCTGGCACTCAAACATCCTTAAGCGTTCCGATAAGGGTTGGGAATCTATTGTTTTTTTCTGTACCCGCTGCGTTCTCTACTCCTCTATTGGGAATAATATAGGCTAACACTTATAATTTCATGTCATGAAGCGCATCATTCGTTATTTACCGATCCGGGTAAAATTTATCCTTCCCATGATTGCAGCATTAACCCTCATGCTGATTTTTGTAAATTTCTATATTCATGGTCGCTATAAACAATTTCTTCTGAAATCCTATATAAAAGAAGCATCTAAAACCGCTGAACTTTTTTCCGTAGCAGTTACGTTTGCATTGGAACAACATAATTTTCAACTATTAGTTACCACGCTGCAGAATGCCAAATTTGACCGGGACATTTATTTCATTCTTTTATTTGATGAACACAATAATCAAATCGCAGCGTTTAATCCCTACCAGCTTCCTTCACCGGATATTACCAGTTTAGGCAATATTACTTATGCCTTGGACGAGAAATTATTATTTGTGAAACGTTCCATTTCTTTTCGCCACAGCCCCAACTCCGGGATATTGCTAATCGGGTATAACCTGAGAGATCTATTCCAGCAAATTCATCAATATCGTGTTGCCACCATTGCCTTTACCATTATTTCATTTTTCCTGGGCTTGATGGTAATCCATCAAATCTCCAAACGTATCACCCGTTCCGTTTCTCAACTTCATCAGCAAATGCAAGCGATTATAAAAAAGGGGGAGTACCTTGGCAAGGTTCAACTCACCAGTCATGATGAAATTGGTCGCCTGGGAGAGGCTTTTAATCAAATGATGGAAGAAATTCGTATCCGTCATGAAAAATTAGTTGAATCACAAAAACGTTATCGTAAAGTCAATAAAAAACTCCAGAAGTTAAATCGATTGAAGACAATCTTCGTCTCCGATGCCTCACACCATTTACGAACTCCCCTGACAATCATTCGTGGTGAAGTTGAGGTGGCACTAATGCGACAGAGAAGCCGAAAAGAATATCAAGATGTTTTAAAAATCATAAACGATGAAACCATTAATTTAATTCATATTGTGGAGAATCTTCTCACGTTGGCAAAGGCAGACACCGGAAAATTGTTGAGCCTGGAAAATACGGTGGATTTTTCTACGGTTTGCATCAACCAGGTTCAACATGGCAACGTCTTGGCAAAGAAGGAAGGGGTGAAGTTGGAGAAGAAAATCCAGGAAAATTGTTTTATCTATGGTGATCCGGTACGCCTGGCTGAAATGACCTTTACATTGATTGAAAACGCCATTACCTACACGCCCAAAGGGAATCGTGTGCTGGTTACCCTGGAACAGGATAAAAAGGGAGTTTTGCTGAAAATAGCGGATACCGGGATAGGGATTCCGGAGAAGGAAATTGATCTTGTTTTTAATCGTTTTTACCGTGCCACTAATTCTCGAAAGGTCTCCATCGGCACGGGATTGGGATTATCGATTTGTAAAAATATTGTGGAAGCTCATGGCGGGAGCATTCATGTAAGCAGCGTTCTTGGTAAAGGCACCACATTCGAGATTCGTTTTCCGCCATTGAAAGCACGCCCCCAACAAAAAACGAATTCCGTATCAATGATGACGAATGAAGGATAAACCTCCTGATGGCAAAATCAAAACACATTTTCACCTGTCAGCAATGCGGATACCAATCGCCCAAATGGCTGGGGCGCTGCCCGGACTGCGGGGAATGGAATACGTTTATTGAAGAAGAAATTCAAGCTTCCTCACACCGTAAATCTGCTGGGGTACCGCGCACCACACCGCTGCTCCTCTCCCGGATTGCCGACCTCGATTTGAATAAACGCACGACCACCGGGATCGAAGAATTGGACCGCACCTTAGGCGGGGGGCTGATGCCGGCTTCGGTGATATTGTTAGCCGGGGAACCGGGCATTGGTAAATCCACCCTGTTGCTGCAAATGGCAGTGGAATTGCAACAGCAGGGAAAAACCGTGTTATATGTCAGTGGAGAAGAATCTCCTCAACAGATTAAAAACCGCGCCACCCGTTTAAACGCCGGAAAAACGGAATTGCCCATCCTGGCAGCCACAGACATCAATGATATCCAGTATCACATCGAACAGATGAAACCGGACGTGGTGGTGGTGGATTCCGTGCAAGCGATCTTTAACCCTGATTTTTCCGGTGCCCCGGGGAACGTGGGGCAGGTGCGGGAATGCGCCGCTCGACTGTTTCAACAAGCCAAGGAGCAATCTTTTGCCCTGTTTCTGATCGGGCATGTGACCAAAGAGGGCGCCGTGGCAGGACCGAAAATTTTAGAACACCTGGTGGATGTGGTGGTTTATTTTGAAGAGAACACCCGCCAGCATCGCATTATCCGGGCGATAAAGAACCGCTTCGGTGCAGCCAATGAGATAGGGGTATTTGAGATGCGCCATGACGGGCTGCATGGTGTCCGCAACGTCTCGGAGTTATTTCTTCATCCCCACCAGTCGGTGCGCAGCGGTAGTTGTATTGTCTGCAGCTACGAAGGAAGCCGCCCTTTGCTGGTGGAGGTGCAAGCCCTGGTCAGCCGTTCCAATTACGGTACACCACAACGAACGGTCAGCGGATTTGACTACCGGCGGCTCTCGCTGATGCTGGCGATTCTGGAAAAATACTGCCGGTTAAACTTTGGCATCCATGATGTGTTTGTCAAAGTTGCCGGGGGGCTGCGGATTGATGACCCCGGCATTGACCTGGGAGTGGCAGCAGCACTCTATTCCAGCCGCCTGGACCAGCCGCTGGAGAAAGATGCCGTGTACATCGGGGAATTGGGATTGGGCGGAGAAGTGCGCCCGGTTGCTTTTGTCGATAAACGGCTGCAGGAAGCCCAGAAAATGGGCTTTCAGCAAGTGTACCTACCGGCGGCAAATTTGCCGGAACCGAAAATGCGAAAAAAATACTCCCTGCTGCTCTCCCCGGTGCCGGTGGTGAATGAATTGCTGTTACCCCGGGAATAAATTAATAACGAGTGCCCCGGTGCAAAACCGGTTGATATAAATCGGTATATTTGACAAATATTGTCAACCGGCGTCATTTCAACGATGAATTTCACATCTCGCAGAAACACAATAAGTGAAGCGGTTTTCTAACCCAATCTCCCTTTTTTCATACTGAGTTCACCCCTTCCAAAACATCAGAATGGAACACCTGGTGCTAAATTCCATAACGATATGTCGGGTTACTCGTTGACTCCACCAGGAATTTCTATACATGTTACCCACCCCGGGTGTACCTATAAAGACCTCTGTACGAATCCCGAAGAGATGGCATTGTCACAAGGTTGGTTGTCGAAATAGCGGAACCCGAACCCGGGGGGCTCTGTTTATAGAGTAGAGAACTCTATGGTCTGATGCGGTTTGCTGAGATTTACAAGTTTGCCACCTTTCATAGCCCTTGAACAGTGAATATGATTCCGCTGCCGGAAAAATGCGTGACGAGTGGCTGTTCGCACTTGTTCAGCGATAATAAGTGAATGAAAAAGGTATCAAACAGTAGGAGGAGCTATGGAGCATATTCAGCACCATTTTTCGAGAGTTGCCCCCCGCTACCGCCAATTAAGAACCACAGATTCTGCTCCGGTGTTATACATTGTTCAATATCTCCAGCACCTGCCCAAAATTGTAGCGGCGGATTTCGGGTGCGGCACCGGCAGGTATCCCCTCAAACTCTTCCAATACCTGGGCAATCGGTTATTTCTCTATTGTATAGACAACAACCGAGAGATGCTGGCTCAACTTCAGGGGTATCTGAAGCGCCATCATATCCGCAATTTAAAGGTATTGAATCATCACGCGGAAGACACTTCTTTGCAAGATAACTCGCTGGATTGTGTCTTCACCTTTAATGCCATCCATCATTTTCGCAGCGAGAAATTTTTTGCCCAGGCATCCCGCATATTAAAGAACAACGGCTTGCTATTTATTTATACCCGCTTTCGCAGTCAGAATGCCCGAACTATCTGGGGACGTTATTTCCCGGAATTCAGCCGGAAAGAAACCCGTTTGTATGAAATGCCGGAAATAAAGCGGGTGCTATCCGGTTTCCCGGAGTTGGCAATTACGGATATCAAATATTTCCGTTTTCCAAGGGTCGCATCACTCGACTGGCTGCTCAACCAGGCACGGCATCATCATTATTCCACTTTTTCCCTCTACCGGGAAGAAGAATTTCGCACCGCCCTGAAACAGTTTGAAAAAAACCTGATGACCCATTTTAGAGATGTGAACCGGATTCATTGGGTGGATGAGAATGTGATGTTGGTAGTTAGAAAACTGCGGTGGAATTAACCGGAATTGCCCGACGTTGCCCGTTCGGGTTGGAGGCATTCCGGGTGAGCAATCCCGGGCAATATTCCGATGGTTTCTAATCTATTGAGAGGGGCCGGTTCATGTAAACACAATTATCAGCCCGATGATGCTGACGAGCGCGCAGTATACCCCAAACCACTCTAATTTTTGTTTACGGATGATATTCAACAGCCAGATGATGGCAAGATAACCGGCGATTGCTGAAGCAATGGTCGCCGAGGTGATATTGGTGATCTGCTCGGCAGGCGGCGGGGCAATTAACAAATCCTTTAATTTTAAAATCGATGCCCCCAGGATAACCGGTACCGATAACAAAAAAGAAAAACGAGCGGTAAGTTCCCGGTTAATCCCCAGCCACATTCCGCCTACAATCGTGGAACCGGAACGGGAAATGCCGGGGATGATGGCAAATGCCTGGGCAAGTCCAATCCACACTGAATGCCGCCAGTTCATAAATGATAATTTTTCCTCGGTATACCGGGAACTCCACATGATGATTCCGGTGACCATCAATGCCACCAACACCAGCACATGGCTGTCGAATAGCTGTTCGATGGTGTCCTCAAACAGAAGACCCAAAAATGCCGCCGGTATAGACCCGATGATGATGAACAGCGTCAGGGCTTTAAATTTGTCTTCTTCACTTTGAATTTTCATCCCGTTTTTGAGGAAGGCCGGTACTGCCGGCAAACAGCGAATCATGTTCAAAATGTCTTTTCGGAAAACAATTAACACCGCTATCAGGGTGCCAAAATGTACAAACACTTCAAATGCCAGCCCCCCCTCTTTGTAATTCAACACCTGTTCGAATAACACCAGATGCCCGGAACTGCTAATCGGTAGGAATTCCGTTAATCCCTGCACAACACCCAGGATGATGGCTTTCACTAAATCGCTCAACAAAATGCTCCTTTCCGGATTGAGTATGTTTTTGACAATTTGTAAACCGCCGGATTATCAGCGAGTGGGCGGCTCCTATTTTTCCAAAAAATAAATTTAAGCGCATTCAGAAATAAATTTGTCGGGTAAATCAATTATAGAAAAAAATGAATTTCAAGAGCGGAAGAAAAGGTATTCAAGCTAACCTGCGTACCGCGATCGGTTGGAGAATCAAAAACCAATTCCATCCCTACTTTACCGGTTATCGCCAGACTGTTTACCACAAACAGGTTCAATCCCCAGTGCCCATCTAAAACCACCTGGGTACCTTTATAAAAACTTCCGGAATACGCAACCGGGTTGATACCAACGGTGAGGGTACCTCCCACAAATGAAACCAGTTGGTTATAAGGGGCATAGCGGTCGATGCCGAATTGTAAGCCGAATCCGGTAACATTCTCTAATCCGTTAATATTCAGGATCACGCCGCCCTGGAATGCAAAACGATCATCCCAAAAATATCCGCCGTGCACCCCGGGGGTACGATTCACTTCAAACCCCACATATTTGTTTCCCTTCTCAAAATAATTTTGTGCCGATAGCGACGCACTTATTAGTAAACATCCCAGAACAACCCTGATGAACTTCATGAGTCACCTCCTTTGATGGTGATGATGTTGAAGAGCCGTTTTGTGGTTTTTTGCTTTCGATAGGAATACAATGGCAGGTTGCTGCACGCCGTGCAATAGGGGCTAATCAGGAGATTCCCCCGGGGAACACCCATTTCCGTTATTTGATGAACCAGCGCCTTTTCCATATCAAAAAATAAGCGCCCCTCTCGATGCAGTAAAAACTGAGGCGGGAAGTAACGTTCAAACTCCCTTCCAACCTCGTAACAACACACTTTAATATGAGGGGAGAGTACGACCAATGCCTTCCGAACCGGTTCATCACTATGGCACTGCATCAGTTCAATTAACTTTTTGACGATTTGACTTTTAGTTCCCCGCCAGCCGGCGTGGGCAATGCCAACCAACGGCATCTCCGGCACCGCGACCATTACCGCTGCGCAATCCGCAGTGCGAATCGTTAACCCCACATTCGGTTGATCGGTGTAAAGACCATCCGCTTCACCATAAACACCCGGTTTATCCACATAGACAATGTTATTCCCATGAACCTGTTTGGCAAAGGCTAACACGGAGGGGGGCATGCCAACCTTATGCAGCCAATGGTAATTTTCCGGTTCCGAGAGAAAGGATGCCCCCGGGGTCTCCGGACCTGCATCAGGCACCACCCGGGATAGCCCGGAATTTGCCAGACTGGTAAAGGCAGCAATGGTTCCGGTGGATGAGAATCCGTGGTAATGTATCGCGGTTCGGTCAATTCGGATCAACGGTTTCATCTCAGACATCGGTTAAGTGTTAGAGACTGAGCGAACTTTCATCAATTCTTTGGTGATCATTGCCAAGATCCCCATGGGAGAACTTTTATTTTCCGCAATGCTCCCAGCGGATACGCGAGGGCGGACGCAACGTGAAAGAGATAATCATCTGTTCGTTGCGGTATAACAACCTGAGTAGTTACTTATTTTTTAAGACCTACATAATTCAGCAGCAACGACAACATTATCATATTTACCAGCGCGGAATGGCTGAGTCAAGAATTTTGGATAAATTTCCGGAATGGAATCCTTTGGAGGATGGTTCAACGATGCTTTGCCGCCACACCGTTTTAGCGGAATTGTTACCCTTTGTTTTAAGTTCGGTGCAGAGCGCAAGTCAATAAAAAAAGCCGGTGACTTCTGGTGTCACCGGCTTTTTTATGATGATACTGGAACCGCATAACCGCGATGGCCATTTCAAGCACCCTGTTGCTGCTCTTCGGTACTGCAAGTACTAATTTTGAATGGCGCATATAATGGGCACCAGCCAATTGCCGCGGTAAATAGTGGGATGATGCCAATAGCACCCCACCAACTCTGAAAATAGACACCAACCGCAATAATCGCTAAACCTAAAATAACTCTGATCGTTCTATCCGCTTTACCAACGTTACACTTCATGATACAAGCCTCCTTCTGTTAAGTGGTAGAATAATATAATATGACTGAGGGTGAAATAAGTGTAACTTAGTTACAAAATATTGAACTTTTTCGTCACCTGAACCAATCGTTTTTTATCTTTAATACGAATGACCCCTCTACCGAGTTCAACCACCCCATGCTGTGCCAGGGTTTCCAGGGTACGGCTAATTACCACCCGGGATGAGCCGACTTCTTTGGCAAGTTCCTGATGAGTGATATGAATTTGTTTTTTACCCTGTTGAGCCGCACGCAATAAAAAATTGGCAACCCGGGCATCCACCCGCTGAAATGCCATTTTATCTATAGTCTGCAAAATTTCATTCAACCGGATCGACAAATTGATAAACGTGAACTCTCGCCACACATCAAACCGATTGATCCATTCCCGAAAAACCGGGGAAGGGATTAAAATCATCTCCATATCGGTTTCGGCAACGGCATACGCCGGGAATTCGGTCTGGCTTAATATGCAAAATGCCGTTAAAATACAACTTTCATAAGGATTTACACGATAGAGGGTTATCTCTCGTTCACTGATTCCGGCTTTATACACCCGGATGTTTCCGGAAAGAACAATAATAAAATAACTGCATGAATCGCCTTCATAAGAAAGCATTTCCCCGGCCTTAAATTTTTTCAAAATAGCATACCGCTCAAACTCTTCGATTTCTTTCTGAGTGGCGTTTTTCAGAAACGGTAAACGTTCTATTAAACTTTCCGCCATAAATGGCACCCCGGTTTAGAATGTCACCTCCCACACCCGGTATCCGCAATGACTTATTTTACACGGTTCCTCTCCGGATTATTGCAAGCATTGGCTTCTTATAACATGCGGGCAGTTCTTGTTAAATCTTTGGCAACCTTTTATTTAAAATGAGGGATGACCGCCAATTGACAATTCGTCCTCCTTATCCCCGGTTACCATTCTCCAGCTTCATTACGTCCCTTATGCACAAGGTATCCTTAAAAAACTGAATTTGTCAAGAGAAAATACATAAGTATCTTTTGGGTGACTCGGGAAATCATAAAATGGTACTATTTCTCTTGCCCATCGCTTAATAATTACCGAAATTATAAACACTGTAAATGATGTGAAAACGCTACGAAAACATTGTTGCACTTCCTGGTTGGTTCGAAATTCTCAAAAGAAAGCGTTCATTTCGCCGATGAAATGTGACCTACGACACTGCGTATTTCCTATAAAATTGGTTAAGAATAATCCATTAAGATAAGAGGGTGTTTTTCGATAATGGATAATAATCCGATTGTTTTTTTTATACAAAGCTAACGATTCGACAATTTCAAGTTTATATTGTGATATGTTAACAGATGTGGGTCTAAATCAAGGTATTTCCGTTCACTCCCGGGATTTTCACATTCAAACCGCTACCCTGGTGGATGAGGGTTTAATCCGTGCAGAGGTTTTTGAAAAAGGTCGACTACTCTTTGTGGAATATTTTCCCTATGAACGACGGGACAGCAACCATGATCGCGGTATCG